>NZ_JTKF01000036.1:0-114919 GCF_000828175.1 Pseudomonas sp. W15Feb9B
AACCAAACATCAAAAAAGGCTGCTCGAAAGAGTGGCCTTTTTTGTATCTGTGGAAAAAGTCCTTTCGCAACAATGATCTGTCACGCTGCAGTGAAACGCTCAGGATCATCAGACCCGCCCAGTTGCGACTATGCTTGAGTCGCAGGCAAGACGTCTGCAATCCATGACCCGCCCTCGCCGATCCCGGATGAGAGGCGTAGTATTTTGTGATTATTTTTTTCTACAGGGATTGGTAACTTGGCTGGATACCTCCATCCTGTCGCGCACAATCCAAGAGGTGATTGATGCGCGCCAACTCGTCTGATTCACAAGACACCGTCACAGCAGAACATCCGATCAAACCCGAGCGCCTGCGCTTGCTGGATCGGTTGAGCAAATATCGCCAGCCGATCGGTCTGGCGGTCACGTTGCTGCTGTTTGCCATTGCGCTGATTGCCTGCCGCCATCTGCTGAGCGAACTCGATCTCTACGCCCTGCATGACTCGATCCTGGCCGTGCCGAAACCGGCCCTGCTGGGAGCCGTGAGTGCGACGGTGGTCGGCTTCATCATATTGCTCGGCTATGAATGGTCGGCCAGCCGCTATGCCGGCGTGGCCTTGCCGCCGCGCACCCTGGCACTGGGCGGCTTCACCGCATTTGCGATTGGCAACGCCATCGGCCTGTCGCTGCTGTCCGGCGGCTCGGTGCGCTACCGTTTATATGCACGACATGGCCTGGGGGCATCGGAAGTCGCGCACATGACGCTGTTCGCCAGCCTGTCGCTGGGTTGCGCCTTGCCTCCGCTGGCCGCCCTCGCGACCCTGAGCGATCTGCCCGCCGCCTCCACTGCATTGGGTTTGTCAGAAGGCCTGCTCGGCACGATCGCCGCGGTGGTGCTGGGGCTTGGCGCGATTCTGGCCGTCGGCATCTATCGCCGCCGCCTGCCGGAGCAGCCATACCGCGACAACCTGCTGGTCAGGGTCGGTCGCCGCACATTGCGCCTGCCGGGCCGACGCCTGACCTTCCTGCAACTGATCATCACCGCTCTCGACGTCGCCGCAGCGGCCACCGTGCTTTATCTGCTGCTGCCGGAAGCCCCGCCGTTCGGCGCCTTCCTGCTGGTGTACCTGCTGGCCCTGGCCGCCGGCGTCCTCAGCCATGTGCCGGGCGGGGTCGGGGTCTTCGAAGCGATCCTGCTGGCAGCTTTCGCTGACACCCTCGGAGCCGCGCCACTGGCCGCTGCCCTGCTGCTGTATCGCCTGATCTATGTGGTGCTGCCGCTGCTGGTGGCCTGCCTGTTTTTGCTGATCAACGAAGGCCAGCGCCTGTTCCAGACCCAGACCATGCGCGCCGCGTCCGGTCTGGCCGCGCCGATTCTGGCGGTGCTGGTGTTCCTGTCCGGCGTGGTACTGCTGTTTTCCGGTGCCACCCCGGAGGTCGATACGCGCCTTGAACACATCGGGTTTCTGATCCCGCATCGCCTGGTCGACGCCTCGCACTTCGGCGCCAGCCTGATTGGCGTGTTGTGTCTGTTGCTCGCTCAGGGCCTGCGCCGTCGCCTGTCGGCCGCGTGGATGCTGACCACCATTCTGTTGCTGGTCGGCGCCCTGCTGTCGCTGCTCAAAGGCTTCGACTGGGAAGAAGCCACGCTGATGACGCTCACCGCGGCGCTGCTCGGGGTGTTCCGCCGTTCGTTCTATCGTCCGAGTCGACTGACCGAACTGCCGTTCTCGCCGCTGTATCTGGTGGCCAGCCTGTGTGTATTGGGCGCTTCGACCTGGCTGCTGCTGTTCGCCTATCAGGACGTGCCGTACAGCCATCAACTGTGGTGGCAGTTCACCCTCGACGCTGACGCCCCGCGCGGCCTGCGCTCGCTGCTCGGCGCGGCGGTGCTGTTGCTGGTGATCGCCCTGACCTGGCTGCTGCGCACCGCACGCCCGGTGATTCATCTGCCCACCCCGGACGAACTGGATCGCGCCGCGAAAATCCTGATGGCCTCGTCGCAACCCGATGGCGGCCTCGCCCTGACCGGTGACAAGGCGCTGCTGTTTCACCCCAACGACGAGGCGTTTCTGATGTACGCCCGTCGCGGCCGCAGCCTGGTGGCGCTGTACGACCCGATCGGCCCCGGCCAGCAGCGTGCCGAGATGATCTGGCAGTTCCGCGACCTGTGCGACATCCATCACACCCGTCCGGTGTTCTATCAGGTGCGCGCCGAGAACCTGCCGTACTACATGGACATCGGCCTGACCGCGATCAAGCTCGGCGAAGAAGCCCGGGTCGATCTGCATCGCTTTGACCTGGAAGCTAAGGGCAAGGAGATGAAGGACCTGCGCTACACCTGGAACCGTGGCACCCGCGACGGTCTGTCGCTGGAAATCCATGAGCCGGGCCAGGCGCCGATGGATGAGTTGAAAGTGATTTCCGATGCGTGGCTGACCGGCAAGAACGTGCGCGAGAAAGGCTTCTCCCTCGGCCGTTTCAGCGACGATTATCTGAAGCATTTCCGCATTGCGGTGATTCGCTTCGAGGGCCGCCCGGTGGCGTTCGCCAACCTGCTCGAGACTTACAGCCATGACCTGGCCAGTCTCGACCTGATGCGCTCGCACCCGGACGCCCCCAAGCTGACCATGGAGTTCCTCATGGTCGGCCTGATTCAACACTATAAGAGTCACGGATACGCGCGCTTCAGCCTGGGCATGGTGCCGTTGTCGGGGTTGCAACCCCGGCGAGGTGCACCGCTGACCCAGCGTCTGGGCTCGATGGTTTTCCGCCGTGGTGAGCAGCTGTACAACTTCCAAGGCTTGCGCCGCTTCAAAGACAAGTTCCAGCCTGACTGGGAACCCCGTTATATGGCAGTGCCCGCCGGACTCGATCCGCTGGTGGCGCTGGCCGATACTGCTGCCCTGATCGCGGGCGGCTTGACTGGATTGGTGAAACGCTGATGATTCAACGCTCCCTGAAGTACATCCTGGCCGCACTGATCGTGCTGGCCGTGATTGCCGGCGGCGGTTACTGGTACCTCAAACGCCCGGCACCGCAACCGACACTGCAACCACTGACGGCTGCCGACGGCACGGTCATGACCCGCGTCATTCCCGGCACCCAGCCCAAGGCTCAGGTGCTGGTCGCGGTCAATGACGACCAGAAGCTGACCGACAACCAATTGAGCACACTGAGCCGCAGCGCCTCGGCGCAGATCGTTCAGGTGATTCTGCCCAAGGACTGCCTGCAACAGAGCCGCGCCCTGCAAACCGGCCTGCGCGAACTGAATGGCCCGGCCACGCTGGTCAGCGGTATCGGCCCTGGCGCGGTGCTGGCCTGGCGCTGGTTGTCCGAGCAGAAGGACGACAAGGCCCAGGCGATCTCGGTCGACCTGGCCCTGGAAAAACCTGGCTGCACCCACCTGCTGCCGAAATCTGCCGCCCACGGCCACTGGCTGGTGGCGTGGAACGACAACCCGGACGACACCAGCGCCGGTTTCGTGCGCGATCAACCGAACGCCGAAACCAGCATCAGCGACTACGACATCAACCTGCCGCAGGTGCTGAACAACGAACTGCGCAAGATCCTCGTCGGCGGCGACAAGGCCAATGGTGGTCTGGCGATCCCGGTGGTTGAAGTGCCAGCCGGTCAAGCCAAGGACACCGTGACCCTGTTCCTTTCCGGTGACGGCGGCTGGCGCGACCTCGACCGCGACGTGGCCGGCGAGATGGCCAAGATCGGTTACCCGGTGGTCGGCATCGACACCCTACGCTACTACTGGCAGCACAAGAGCCCGGAGCAAAGCGCACTGGATCTGACCGAACTGATGCAGCACTACCGGCAGAAATGGGGCACCAAGCGCTTCATCCTCACCGGTTACTCGTTCGGTGCCGACGTCCTGCCGGCGATCTACAACCGCCTGCCGGACACCGAGCAGCAACGCGTCGACGCCATCATCCTGCTGGCCTTCGCCCGTACCGGCAGCTTCGAAATCGAAGTCGAAGGCTGGCTCGGCAACGCCGGCAAAGAAGCCGCCACCGGCCCGGAAATGGCCAAGCTGCCCGCCGCCAAAGTGGTGTGCATCTACGGCGCCGAAGAGACCGACGAGAGCGGCTGCACCGACAAGACTGCGGTGGGCGAAGCGGTGAAACTGCCTGGTGGCCACCACTTCGACGAGAATTACCCGGCGCTGGCCAAGCGTCTGGTGGACTTGATCGAGAAGCGTCAGAGCAAGGATCAGCCGGCGGAGTGATCTGAGTCGGCAAAACGAAAAGCCCCCGCAGCCTCATGGTTGCGGGGGCTTTTTACATTTCAGCTGCCGTCAGAATCCTCTGTGGGAGCGAGCCTGCTCGCGAAGCGGTAAGTCCGTTAACAGATTCGTCGACTGACACTACGCCTTCGCGAGCAGGCTCGCTCCCACAGGGAATCATGTGCCAGATGTTTAGTGCCCACGACCTGCGCGGACGATAACCGAATCCGAAGCCGATCTGCCTGAATGCACCTCATAACCTTGCAGGAGCTGGCTTGCCAGCGATGACGGTGAGTCAGTCGACATTGATTCTTGATGTGCCGGACTCATCGCTGGCAAGCCAGCTCCCACAGAGGATTGGTGGTGGACTTGAGGTTTATGTGCGGGCACAAAAAAGCCCCCGCCAGCGTTGAAGCTGACGGGGGCTTTTCAGTTAGGGTGCAGCTACATCTCCACCTGCGTCCCCAACTCAATCACCCGGTTCAGCGGCAGATTGAAGAACCGCAGGTTGCCGTTGGCATTCTTCAACATGAACGCAAACAGCGCCTCACGCCAACGGGCCATGCCTTCGAGTTTCGAGGCAATCACCGTTTCGCGGCTGAGGAAGTAGGTGGTGCGCATCGGGCTGAAGTCCAGATCATCCAGATGGCATAGCTTCAGTGCCTGCGGCACGTCCGGCTCGTCGGTGAAGCCGAAGTGCAGGATCACCCGGAAGAAGCCTTCGCCGTGAGCTTCGACTTCAAAGCGCCGCGATGGCGGCACGCGCGGGATGTCTTCGTAGACCACGGTCAGCAGCACCACTTGCTCGTGCAATACCTGGTTGTGCAGCAGGTTGTGCAACAGCGCGTGGGGCACGGCGTCGGAGCGCGCGGTGAGGAACACCGCAGTGCCCTGCACGCGGTGCGGTGGTTGCACGCGGATGCTGCTGATGAAGATCGGCAGCGGCAACGCGCCTTCGTCCAGTCGATCGACCAACAGCTCTTTGCCGCGCTTCCAGGTGGTCATCAGGATGAACAGCACGATCCCCGCCAGTACCGGGAAGGCACCGCCCTGAATGATTTTCGGCACGTTGGCCGCGAAGAACATGCCATCGACCAGCAGGAAGCCGACCAGAATCGGCACGGCCAGCAGTGGTGGCCATTTCCATAGCAGCAAGATCACCGCCGCCACCAGAATACTGGTGATCAGCATGGTGCCCGTCACCGCCACGCCATAGGCAGACGCCAATGCGCCGGAGGACTCGAAACCGATCACCAGCAGGATGACGCCCACCATCAGCGCCCAGTTCACCGCACCAATATAGATCTGCCCCTGTTCGGCACTGGAGGTGTGCTGAATGTGCATGCGCGGGATGTAGCCAAGCTGAATTGCTTGACGGGTCAACGAAAACGCACCGGAAATCACCGCTTGCGAAGCAATCACCGTGGCCAGGGTTGCCAGCACCACCAAAGGTACCAGTGCCCAGTTCGGCGCCAGCAGGTAGAACGGGTTACGCGCCGCTTCCGGATTCTCCAGGAGCAATGCGCCCTGACCGAAGTAATTCAGCACCAGTGCCGGAAGTACCAGCGCCAGCCAGGCGCGGGCAATCGGCTTGCGCCCGAAGTGGCCCATGTCGGCGTACAGTGCTTCGGCGCCGGTCAATGCCAGCACTACCGCGCCGAGAATCGCCACGCCCATGCCCGGATGCACGATGAAGAATCGCACGCCCCAGATCGGGTTCAGCGCGCTCAATACTTCAGGGTGTCGAACGATCCCGCTGACACCCAGACCGCCCAGCACCAGGAACCACGCCACCATCACCGGACCAAACAGCTTGCCAATGCGATCGGTGCCATGCTTCTGGATCAGGAACAGTCCGACCAGGACCACCAGCGCCATCGGCACCACCCAGCGCTCCAGGCCATCGAATGCCAGCTCCAGACCTTCCACCGCCGACAATACGGAAATCGCCGGGGTGATCATGCTGTCGCCGTAAAACAGTGCGGCACCGATCAATCCCAGGATCACCAGCACCGCCTGCAATTTGGGATAGCGGCTGGATGCGCGTCGCGCCAGGGCGGTCAGCGCCATGATCCCCCCTTCGCCCTGGTTGTCGGCCCGCAAGACGAACAACACGTACTTGATCGTAACGACCCAGATCAGCGACCAGAATATCAATGCCAGAATCCCGAAGACGCCGTCGTGATTGACCGGCACCCCATAATGACCGGCGAATACTTCTTTGAGGGTGTACAACGGGCTCGTGCCGATGTCGCCGTAAACTACCCCGACTGCCGCGACCAGCATGCTCAGCGGTTTTGCAGCCGAATGCTCGGCGCCCGCCGCCTGACTACTTGCCTGACCCATCCAACACTCCTGATTCTCAAACCGGCTTCTTTGAATGAAGCACTATGCTTTGTGGTGCAGCATGCGCTGTTTTACCTGTTGTTACAGTCGTTTTGTTGACTGTAAAAAAACGGTAAAGCTCAACGGCGCGAAGCATAGCGCAGCACTCGTCGTATTTCCCTGCATAAAGCTGGTCAAGTGCGTTGCTCATCGCTAGAATTGCGCACTTTTTGATCAGAGGCGCACCCTGAGCGCCCGTCCGTCGACTTTCCCACACGGCAAGCGACGTCACAAAATACCGAGGTTAGACATGTCCACCACTCCTGCGCCGGCCAATCCAAAGGTTGGCTTTGTATCTCTGGGTTGCCCGAAAGCACTGGTCGACTCCGAGCGCATCCTGACCCAGCTGCGCATGGAAGGCTATGACGTGGTGTCCACCTATCAGGACGCCGACGTGGTGGTGGTCAACACCTGCGGTTTCATCGACTCGGCCAAGGCCGAATCGCTGGAAGTGATCGGTGAAGCGATCAAGGAAAACGGCAAGGTCATCGTCACCGGTTGCATGGGCGTAGAAGAAGGCAACATCCGCGACGTACACCCGAGCGTGCTGGCCGTGACCGGTCCGCAGCAGTACGAACAAGTGGTCAACGCGGTGCACGAAGTGGTGCCGCCGAAACAGGACCACAACCCGCTGATCGACCTGGTGCCGCCGCAAGGCATCAAGCTGACTCCGCGCCACTACGCGTACCTGAAGATTTCCGAAGGCTGCAACCACAGCTGCAGCTTCTGCATCATCCCGTCGATGCGCGGCAAACTGGTCAGCCGTCCGGTGGGTGATGTACTCGACGAAGCCCAGCGTCTGGTCAAATCCGGCGTCAAAGAGCTGCTGGTGATTTCGCAAGACACCAGCGCCTACGGCGTCGACGTGAAATACCGCACCGGTTTCTGGAACGGCGCGCCGGTGAAAACCCGCATGACCGAACTCTGCGAAGCGCTGAGCACCTTGGGCGTGTGGGTGCGTCTGCACTACGTTTACCCGTACCCGCACGTCGACGAGCTGATCCCGCTGATGGCCGCCGGCAAGATCCTGCCGTACCTGGACATCCCGTTCCAGCACGCCAGCCCGAAAGTGTTGAAATCGATGAAACGCCCGGCGTTCGAAGACAAGACCCTGGCGCGGATCAAGAACTGGCGCGAAATCTGCCCGGACCTGATCATCCGTTCGACCTTCATCGTCGGCTTCCCGGGCGAAACCGAAGAAGATTTCCAGTACCTGCTGAACTGGCTGACCGAAGCCCAGCTCGACCGCGTCGGTTGCTTCCAGTACTCGCCAGTCGATGGCGCGCCGGCCAATGACCTGGACCTGGAAGTGGTCCCGGACGACGTCAAGCAAGACCGTTGGGAGCGTTTCATGGCGCACCAGCAGGCGATCAGCTCGGCACGCCTGCAAATGCGCATCGGCCGCGAGATCGAAGTGCTGGTGGACGAAGTCGACGAGCAAGGCGCCGTCGGCCGCTGCTTCTTCGATGCCCCGGAAATCGACGGCAACGTGTTCATCGACAACGGCAGCAACCTCAAGCCGGGCGACAAGGTCTGGTGCAAGGTGACTGACGCTGACGAATACGACCTGTGGGCTGAGCAGCTCTGATCTGAAGATCAAAAGCCCCTCACCCTAACCCTCTCCCTGAGGGAGAGGGGACTGATTGAGTTGCTCTTTCGAATGACGGCGACTTGAAATATCGAGTCGACCTCAGATTTTGAACAGCATGAAGATCAGCTCCCTTCCCCCCTCGCCCCCCTTGGGGGAGAGGGTTGGGGTGAGGGGGAAGCTCTTGCAGGCAACATTAACAGCCAGCCAGACACCGAAATAAATACAAAAAGCCCCGCTCTTTTTACGAGATGCGGGGCTTTTTTGCGTCTATCGTTTGCAGTGGGAAGGAATCCCGCTCATCCATTTGAAAAGAGGCAGCCGGGCATGCGTCAGCATTCGGTCATTCACACGCCGAAACTCAGCGACTATCAGGAACTGACCCGAGTCTGGGAGGCCTCGGTCCGCGCGACCCATGACTTTCTGCCGGACAGCTACATCGAATTGCTGCGCAATCTGGTGCTCACCCGTTACCTGGACGCGGTGATGTTGATCTGTACCAAGGACGCCAACCAGCGCATCACCGGGTTTGCCGGCGTGGCGGCGGGCAAGATCGAAATGCTGTTCATCGATCCCGAGCATCGCGGCCAGGGTTTGGGCAAGAAACTGCTCAACTACGCCATGCAACATCTGAATGCCGATGAACTGGACGTCAACGAACAGAACCCGCAGGCGCTGGGGTTTTACTTCAAACAGGGTTTTGAAGTGATCGGCCGCTCGGAAGTCGACGGCATGGGCCAGCCGTATCCGCTGCTGCATATGCGTTTGCGCCAGAACCAGCAGCGCTCCAGTAACGGCTGACACATCGTAGAACCCTGTGGGAGCTGGCTTGCCAGCGATGCCGGCGACTCGGTCTGACAGATGCACCGAGGTGATGCCATCGCTGGCAAGCCAGCTCCCACAGCAATTGCGAACACCCTGCAAATGGAACCGGGCTTAACCGGCGCCAGGCAGGTACAATGCCCACCCCTTTTTTGTTACGGCCCTGTCATGACTGACCCGATTCGCCTCTCCAAACGCCTCATCGAACTGGTCGGTTGCTCCCGCCGGGAGGCCGAGCTGTTCATCGAGGGCGGCTGGGTCACCGTGGATGGCGAAGTGATCGACGAACCGCAGTTCAAGGTCGGCGACCAGAAGGTCGAACTCGACAAGGACGCCAAGGCCACCGCGCCGGAGCCGGTCACGATTCTGCTCAACGTGCCGGCCGGTATGGACGTCGACACCGCCATGCAATCGCTCAGCGCCGACACCCTCAGCGAAGAGCACCGCTACGGCAAACGTCCGTTGCGCGGACACTTCCTGCGCCTGACCGCCAGCGCCGACCTGCAGCCCAAGGCCAGCGGCCTGCTGGTATTCACTCAGGACTGGAAAGTGCTGCGCAAACTGACTGCCGATGCGGCCAAGATCGAGCAGGAATACGTGGTCGAGGTCGAAGGCAACATGGTTGCCCACGGCCTCAATCGCCTGCAGCACGGCCTCACCCACAAGGGCAAGGAGCTGCCGCCGGTCAAGGCCAGCTGGCAGAACGAAAACCGCCTGCGCTTCGCCATGAAGAACCCGCAACCGGGGATCATCGCGCAGTTCTGCGAAGCGGTTGGCCTGAAGGTTCTCGGCATCCGCCGCATCCGCATCGGCGGCGTGTCGATTGGCAAGGTTCCGGTGGGCCAATGGCGCTACCTGTCCGGCAAAGAGAAGTTCTAAAGCTTCCACTGCCGCCACACATTCCGGCAGCGCGCCTGCGTGCTGCCCACAACGATTATCAGGATGACCCACATGATTCATAACGACGTATTGCGCAGCGTGCGCTACATGCTCGACATCAGCGACAAGAAAGTCATCGAGATCATCAAGCTCGGCGGCCTGGACGTGGAGCTGAAAGACGTCGTCGCGTACCTCGACAAGAAAGAAGAAGACGAAGAAGGCTTCGTGCGCTGCCCGGACGAGGTCATGGCGCACTTCCTCGATGGCCTGGTGATCTTCAAGCGTGGCAAGGACGAAAGTCGTCCACCGCAGCCGATCGAAGTGCCGGTGACCAACAACATCATTCTGAAGAAGCTGCGCGTGGCTTTCGAACTCAAGGAAGACGACATGCACGCGATCCTCAAGGCTGCCGAGTTCCCGGTGTCCAAGCCTGAGCTGAGCGCGCTGTTCCGCAAGGTCGGCCACACCAACTACCGCCCGTGCGGCGATCAGTTGCTGCGCAATTTCCTCAAGGGCCTGACCCTGCGCGTTCGTGGCTGATCACGCAACATGACTTACAGCGTCTCCCCCATTGGTTTTGTGCGCTCCTGCTTCAAGGAGAAGTTCGCCATCCCGCGCCAGCCGCAACTGGCCCCCGCCGCCCGTGGCGTGCTGGAGCTGGTGGCGCCGTTCGATCAGGGTGACGCGGTGCAAGGGCTGGAGCAGGTCAGCCATGTCTGGCTGCTGTTCCTGTTTCATCAGGCGCTGGAAGAAAAGCCCCGCCTGAAAGTGCGCCCACCACGTCTGGGTGGCAACAAGTCCATGGGCGTGTTCGCCACCCGCGCCACTCACCGTCCCAATGGCATCGGCCAGTCGGTGGTAAAGCTGGACAAGGTCGAGGCACATCGGCTGTTCATCTCGGGCATCGACCTGCTCGACGGCACGCCGATCCTCGACATCAAACCCTATGTGCCTTACGCCGATATCATCCCCGGAGCCTCCAACAGCATCGCCAGCGCCGCGCCACAGCTGATTGACGTGCAGTGGACGGACGCCGCGCTGCAACAGGCGCACGGCCATGCTCAGCGCCTTGACGAGCCACTGGTCGAGTTGATCGAGCAGTGTCTGGCCCAGGATCCGCGCCCGGCGTATCAGACGCCGGCGCCGGAGCGCGAGTACGGTGCGCAGTTCTGGGATCTGGACGTGCGCTGGCATTACCCGACGCCGGAGCAGATTTGCGTACTGGAAGTCATCCCGGCCAACACCTGAGACCTCGCTCAATGTAGGAGCTGCCGCAGGCTGCAATCTTTTGATTTTGCCTTTTCAAGATCAAAAGATCGCAGCCTTCGGCAGCTCCTACATGGATTTTGGCAGGCAGGAATGAAATATCTCGGGCATGAAAAAGCCCCCATTGCCTTCGCCGGCAATGGGGGCTTTTTTCGTGGGGCTTACTTCTCGACGAACGCACGCTCGATCAAGTAATCACCCGGCTCGCGCATCCGCGCCGAGATCTTCAGGCCGAAGCTGTCGAGCACTTCGCTGGTCTCGTCGAGCATGCTCGGGCTGCCGCAGATCATCGCGCGGTCGTCCTGCGGGTTGATCGGTGGCAGGCCGATGTCGCTGAACAGCTTGCCGCTGCGCATCAGATCGGTCAGACGGCCCTGGTTCTCGAACGGCTCGCGGGTCACGGTCGGGTAGTAGATCAGCTTGTCCCGCAGCGCTTCACCGAAGAACTCGTTCTGCGGCAGGTGCTCGGTGATGAACTCGCGATAGGCGACTTCGTTGACGTAGCGCACGCCGTGCACCAGGATCACTTTTTCAAAGCGCTCGTAGGTTTCCGGGTCCTGAATCACGCTCATGAACGGCGCCAGACCCGTGCCGGTGCTCAGCAGATACAGGTGTTTGCCCGGGTTCAGGTCGTCCAGGACCAGGGTGCCGGTAGGCTTCTTCGAGATGATGATCTCGTCGCCTTCCTTCAGGTGCTGCAGCTGCGAAGTCAGCGGACCATCAGGCACTTTGATGCTGAAGAACTCGAGATGCTCTTCCCAGTTCGGGCTGGCGATCGAGTAAGCGCGCATAAGCGGGCGGCCATTTGGCTGTTGCAGGCCGATCATCACGAACTGACCGTTCTCGAAGCGCAGGCCCGGATCGCGGGTGCACTTGAAGCTGAACAGAGTGTCGTTCCAGTGATGAACACTGAGGACACGCTCGTGGTTCATGTTGCTCATGTACGTGGGACTCCTGGATATTGGGTCTGCGCTCGCCTTTGCGGCCGACAGTGCGCAATTGCAACGCATTCTAATAGCGACGACAATATCTGTTAACTGGATTATTAAGATAAGGGTTATCGGTTATATCGATATGCGATTTACTCTTCGTCAACTGCAAGTCTTCGTCGCCGTCGCCCAGCAGGAAAGCGTATCCCGTGCTGCGGGTCTGCTCAACCTCTCGCAATCGGCGGCAAGCACCTCTATTACCGAACTGGAGCGCCAGTCCAGCTGCCAGCTGTTCGACCGCGCCGGCAAACGCCTGAGCCTCAACGCGCTGGGCAAACAGCTGCTGCCGCAAGCCGTGGCCCTGCTTGATCAGTCCAAGGAAATCGAAGACCTGCTCAATGGCAAATCCGGTTTCGGCTCACTGTCGGTGGGTGCCACCCTGACCATCGGCAATTACCTGGCGACCCTGTTGATCGGCGGCTTCATGCAGCGTCATCCCGAAAGCCAAGTAAAGCTGCATGTGCAGAACACGGCCAATATCGTGCATCAAGTCGCTCACTACGAAATTGATCTGGGTCTAATCGAAGGTGACTGCAGCCATCCGGACATCGAAGTGCAGAGCTGGGTCGAAGATGAGCTGGTGGTGTTCTGCGCGCCGCAACATCCGTTGGCCAAACGCGGCAGCGCGACCATGGAAGAGTTGACGCACGAAGCGTGGATTCTGCGCGAACAAGGCTCTGGCACACGACTGACGTTCGATCAGGCCATGCGTCACCATCGCAGTGCGCTGAATATCCGCCTGGAGCTGGAACACACTGAAGCGATCAAACGCGCGGTGGAATCAGGATTGGGGATTGGCTGTATTTCGCGGCTGGCGCTGCGCGATGCGTTTCGGCGCGGCAGCCTGGTGGCGGTGGAAACGCCTGATCTGGATCTGGCGCGACAGTTTTACTTCATCTGGCACAAGCAGAAATATCAGACGTCGGCCATGCGCGAATTTCTCGATCTGTGCCGCGCTTTCACCGCTGGGGTGCAGCGCAGCGACGAGATCGTCTTGCCAAGTATCGCTTAAAGCAGAATCACCGCCCACACCAGGGCAATCATGCTCAGGGCTACGAATTGCGCAGCGCTGCCCATGTCCTTGGCATTCTTGGACAGTGGGTGAAGTTCCAGGGAAATGCGGTCAATCGCCGCTTCTACTGCCGAGTTCAACAACTCGACGATCAGCGCCAGCAGGCAGACGGCGATCAGCAGTGCCTGTTCGACGCGGCTGACATTCAGGAAGAACGTCAGCGGAATCAGCACCACATTGAGCAGCACCAGTTGGCGGAATGCCGCTTCGCCGGTGAAGGCTGCGCGCAGGCCGTCCAGCGAGTAACCGGAAGCGTTGAGGATGCGTTTCAGGCCGGTCTGGCCCTTGAAAGGTGACATAAGGTAAAAACCAACCAGAAAGGAGTGGGAAAGCTAGAGCAACAAAAGTCAAAAAAGCGTGAAGACGCCAGCCTTTATTGGCTCGGAATTGACTCAAGTTGTTGCAGAAGTAATGCAGCCTGTGTCCGGGTGCGTACGTTCAACTTGCGAAAGATCGCTGTAACGTGAGCCTTGATGGTCGCTTCGGACACGTTCAGCTCATAGGCAATCTGCTTGTTCAGCAGGCCCTCACAGACCATGGTCAATACGCGGAACTGTTGCGGGGTAAGGCTGGCAAGGCCGTCGCTGGCAGCTTTGGCTTCGGCGGAGACGCTGACCGCTTCGAACGCCTGCGGTGGCCAGAACACATCGCCATCGAGCACCTTGCGCACGGCTTGCTGGATCATACTCAGGTCGCTGGACTTGGGAATAAAGCCACTGGCACCGAACTCGCGGGACTTGACCATGACCGAGGCTTCTTCCTGCGCCGAGACCATCACCACTGGAATCTGTGGATATTGACCGCGCAGCATGACCAGACCGGAAAAGCCGAACGCGCCGGGCATGTTCAGGTCCAGCAGGACCAGATCCCAGTCGGATTTTTCCGTCAGGCGTGCTTCCAGCTCGGCGATGCTCGCCACCTCCACCAGTCGTACATCCGGGCCGAGGCCCAGCGTCACCGCTTGATGCAGTGCGCTACGAAACAGAGGGTGATCATCGGCAATCAGGATGTCGTATGTGGCCATTATTCAAATGATCCTGTTTTTGATGGCAGACCCGACGCATTCGGGCCTCGCCAAAGCAACTCAAGAGAGCGCTGCACAGCGCTATCCACAGGGGCACGTTCAACGCCAATCACAAGCAAACACGGCGTTTCAAACCTTGGCCGCACCCTAATCGGCGCCAAGCATGCCCAGCGAAGCCGGGGTGGTCAAGCAGCACGGCCGCCGCTGCGTGAAGTATGGGCCACTATGGCGCCAACACTGCCTGCGGCTTTCGTATATAAGGCAACAACTCGGCGTGCGCCGGGGTCGACTCGTTCATGTCCAGCTGTTGTTTGGCGCCCAGGTAATGCTGGCTGAACACATCGAAATATGCGTCCAGTGCCGAAGCCGCATCGCGGTCCCCTGCCAACTCCAGACACAACGCCGCGACTTCGGCGGTGCACAGGTGTTCGCTACGGGTGGAGCGACGCAGGCGATAACGCGAGAGTCTGTCGGGCAACAGGCTGAGAATCGGCAAGCGATCGAAATACGGACTCTTGCGGAAGATCTTGCGCGCCTCGGTCCAGGTCGCATCCAGCAGAATGAACAACGGACGCTTGCTGCTATCGACGGCGACGGTGTTGGTCACCCGTGACGGTTCTACGTATTCGCCGGGAAATACCAGGTACGGCTGCCATTGCGGGTCGTTGAGCAGCGCGAGCATCTGCGAGTCAGGCTCGGTGCGCGACCAGATGAACGCGTGGTTGTCGCGTACCACATCGGCAATCAGCCAGCCGGTGTTGCTCGGTTTGAACACTTCCTTGCCGGTCATGATCAGGCACACGCCGGAACGGGACTCGACCGTTGGTCGCCAGGCGCACAGGCAATGGCTGATGATCACCCGGCAGTCGCGGCAACGTTCGGAGCGAAAACCTCGGGCCTGAATCGGCTTGATGCCCTCGTCCTCGCGCTGGTCGCGCAAACGGGCTACAGCGTTGGGGGCATGTTTGATCACAGGCAACGCACCACAGCAGGAAAACTCGACACGCACAGCACTCGGCAAGGTAATAAAGGCCGGCAGTTTACCAGAGCGGCGAGCGCAAACCTGTACCGTCCCGACCGGCTCCCCTATAATCCGGCGCCACTGAACGCACAGCCACAGGGCTGGTCGAACCACCAGTCACTGAATCAGGAGAGTTTCATGCTGCGCCTAATCGTTCCCACCGCCGCCATCGCGCTGGCGTTGTCCTTCAGCGCACAAGCGGCGTCGTTGAAAGAGCAGAATCTGAACAAAGAACTGCGCAACATCGCCGAACAAAGCAGCGTTGGTACGCCACGGGCGATCAACGAAGACATTCTCGATCAGGGCTACACCGTTGAAGGCATCACCCTGATCAACCACCTGAGCGTGCAGGCCAGCCACGCCGAAAAGATGCGCGCTGATCCAAAAGCGGTGTATTTCCAGCTGGGTGCTTCGGTGTGCAATAACCCGTCGTACCGCAAGCTGATGGCCAAAGGCGCGGTCATGCGTTACGACTTCACTGAATATAAAACCAACAAAGCCATCGGCTCGGCCAGCTATCAGGATTCCGATTGCCCGAAAGCAGCCCCGGCGAAGAAGAAGTAATCACCGGGTATTGGCGCGCCGCTGTTCATCCTCGGCGCGCAATTCGGCCACCAGGGCCTGTAAATAGCGTGAACGCCGTTCACCACCTGCCAGACGTCGGCAGCACTCCTCTTCGAGACTGACTTGATTGGCCTCGGCTGACGCTTTCAACATCCGATACAGCTGCGTATCGATTTCCAGAACCACTCTGGCCATCTATCCCGCCTCCTTGCCTGCTACCCGCGAATCCCTGAAAAGCGCGCACCCTGCGTACGGCGGCTGACTCCAAGCTGTCGTACAGTGCCTGTAAGTTAGTAAATCAGAGCGATTGCTCTACGGCGTACGTTCGGACGAGCGGTGAACATTCTTTGCCAATGACACCCGACGGCTGCCAGAAAAAGACTGCGCGGCGTAATGATCAACTCAGCGCAATGGCTCGCGAGGGTCTAGATTCAAAGTATTCCCGATCATCTGTTCACGGCAGGACAAGGAGCTGCCGAGTGTGTGTTTTTTTGCAGCGCGGCACTGACGCCGCACGTCAGGGCCACAAGCTCTGTGCAGAAGGAGACGTTGAATGCCTTACCAACCGAATGACCTGCTCAGCCGGCATTTTCAGGAACAACTTCCCGACCTCATCAACAAGGTCGAAGAACAACTCGACCAGGTTTCTCCCAACAGCCCGAACCTGCCGATCTATCGCGACATGATCCTGACCGTGCTACGCATGGCCCAGGAAGATCACAACCGCTGGAACGCCAAGATCACCCTGCAAGCCCTGCGCGAACTGGAGCAGGCGTTCCGGGTGCTCGAACAATTCAAGGGGCGACGCAAAGTCACCGTGTTTGGCTCGGCACGCACGCCGGTCGAGCATCCACTGTATGCAATGGCCCGGGAACTCGGCGCGGCCCTGACACGTTCAGACATGATGGTCATCACCGGCGCTGGTGGCGGAATCATGGCCGCCGCACACGAAGGTGCCGGACGTGACCACAGCCTCGGGTTCAATATCACCCTGCCCTTCGAACAGCATGCCAACCCGACTGTGGACGGCACAGGCAACCTGCTGCCGTTCCATTTTTTCTTCACCCGCAAACTGTTCTTCGTCAAGGAAGCCGATGCGCTGGTGCTGTGCCCTGGCGGGTTTGGCACACTGGACGAAGCACTGGAAGTCCTGACATTGATCCAGACCGGTAAAAGTCCGTTGGTGCCCGTGGTATTGCTGGATGTGCCGGGCGGAACCTTCTGGCAAAGCGCACTGGATTTCATTCGCCAGCAACTTGAAGAAAACCGCTACATCCTGCCCACCGACCTGAAACTGATGCGACTGGTCTATAACGTCGATGAGGCGGTGCAGCAAATCAACCAGTTCTACAGCAACTTCCACTCCAGCCGCTGGCTCAAGCGTCAGTTCGTTATTCGTATGCACCACAAGCTCAGCGACCAGGCATTGGCGCATATGCAGGAGGCTTTCGCCGATCTGTGTCTGAGCGACCAGTTCCATCAACACGCCTACAGCGGTGAAGAACACGACGAAGCGCAGTACAGCCATCTGGTGCGGCTGGCGTTCGCCTTCAACGCCCGGGACCACGGCCGACTCAGGGAACTGGTGGATTACATCAACCTTCCGGAAAATTGGGCCCATAGCAAACCGCAGACCACACATCGCACACGCGAACCTTCGAAGGTTATTTGAAGGCAAAAAAACGGCCCGCTATTTTCATAGCGGGCCGTTTCTATTTAAACCGACTTAGTCGTCCATCCCTCTGCCGCTGAACAAGCGGTTGATCATCTCCATCGAAAAGCCCCGATAGGCGAGGAATCGACCTTGTTTGGCCCGCTCCTTGGCATCAATCGGCAAGTGTCCGGAGAACTTGCGCTGCCATGTATCCCGAAGCTGCTCCTGCCAGTCGATACCGCTCTCACGCAGTGCGAGTTCGATGTCGGCGCGTTGCAAACCACGCTGACCCAGCTCTTCGCGAATGCGCAAGGGGCCATAACCGGAGCGGGCACGGTAGGAAACAAAGCTTTCAAGGTAACGGGCTTCAGAAAGCAGCCCCTCTTCCGTCAACCGGTCGAGGGCTGTTTCGATCATTTCCGCCTCAGCGCCGCGCTGACGCAGTTTACGCGTCAGCTCAACTCGACCGTGCTCGCGTCGAGCAAGCAGGTCCATGGCGGTTCGCCGCACCGCGACGAGGGTATCCAGTACAGCGGTGGTCATCGCTGCGATCAGATATCAGCGTCAGCCAGGTCGTCTTCGGTCTCTTTGACCGCAGAAGCCTTGGAGTCGGCGATCACCGCTGGCGACAGCAGTTTGTCACGCAACTGCTTCTCGAGCTTGGCAGCGACTTCCGGGTTATCTGCCAGGAACTTGGCCGAGTTGGCCTTGCCCTGACCGATCTTGGTGCCTTCATAGGCATACCAAGCACCGGATTTCTCGACGAAACCGTGCAGCACGCCCAGGTCGATCATCTCGCCATTGAGGTAGATGCCTTTGCCGTAAAGAATCTGGAACTCGGCCTGACGGAACGGCGACGCCACCTTGTTCTTCACAACCTTGACGCGGGTTTCGCTGCCGACCACTTCGTCGCCTTCCTTCACCGCGCCGGTACGGCGGATGTCGAGACGGACCGAAGCGTAGAACTTCAGCGCGTTACCACCGGTGGTGGTTTCCGGGCTGCCGAACATCACGCCGATCTTCATGCGGATCTGGTTGATGAAGATCACCAGGCAGTTGGCGTTCTTGATGTTACCGGTGATTTTACGCAGCGCCTGGGACATCAGACGGGCTTGCAGGCCCACGTGCATGTCACCCATTTCACCTTCGATTTCAGCCTTCGGTACCAGTGCCGCCACGGAGTCGACGATGATCACGTCAACCGCGTTGGAGCGCACCAGCATGTCGGTGATTTCCAGTGCCTGTTCGCCGGTGTCCGGCTGCGAAACCAGCAGGTCGTCGACGTTGACGCCCAGCTTGCCGGCGTACTCAGGGTCGAGGGCGTGTTCGGCGTCGACGAAAGCGCAGGTCGCGCCGGCTTTTTGAGCCTGGGCGATCACGGACAGTGTCAGTGTGGTTTTACCGGAAGATTCAGGACCGTAGATTTCAACGATACGGCCTTTTGGCAGACCGCCAATGCCGAGTGCGATGTCCAGACCCAGAGAGCCGGTGGAGATAGCCGGGATCGCCTGACGGTCCTGATCGCCCATACGCATCACGGCACCCTTGCCGAATTGACGTTCGATCTGACCCAGGGCCGCAGCCAAGGCTTTCTTCTTGTTGTCGTCCATTAAAGTCCTCACGTAATCAATAAGGCCTGACGGCCAACACCTGTATAAGTAGCCAGTATTATTCCACAGCGTTCGCGGATCGCCTACCCCTGATTTTCGATTTCTCGTGCCGCTAGTCGCAACAGCCCCTCTAGCGCGGCCTTCACCGTTTGTCGGCGCACTTCGTCGCGGCCACCGGGGAAGTGCTGAACCTCACTGGAAACCGCATCGCCCACGCCCCAGGCCAGCCACACGGTGCCCACCGGTTTGTTCGGTGTACCGCCATCGGGCCCGGCCACGCCGCTGACTGCGACGGCAAACCGCGCCAGGCTGTGCTTCTGCGCACCACGCACCATCGACTCGACCACTTCGCGACTGACCGCGCCCACCGTGCCGAACAACTCGGCGGGAACATTCAGTTGCCGGGTCTTCTGCCGGTTGGAGTAGGTCACATAACCGGCCTCGAACCACGCCGAACTCCCGGGAATCCGCGTGATCGCCTCAGCAATCCCGCCACCGGTACACGATTCGGCCGTGGTGACGTGGGCGTTGAGCAACTGCAAACGTCGGCCAAGCTCGGCAGCCAGTTGAGTGATCTCTTTCACGGTGCGCTCCAGATCGGTTGGAATCACTACCACCGTACACGACCCGGTTGCGCTTTCAATACACAGACTCATTCAAAATGTTCGGGCGCCAGCGCTCTGACATAGGCCTGACAGGCCTGCAGGGCAATCAGTCCGCGGTCGCCGGCGTCGGTGATGGCGATAATTCGTTGAGCATGCGCCGGGTCAAGTCGGGCGCGTACGGCTGCATGATCCACGCCGCCGGCGCCGGCGGTGGCTGGCACCCCGCAGCCTTGGGCAGCATCGCCGGCGTCGATGAGGACTGACAGGCGCAAATCAGCAGTGGCAAGACGATCGCGCAGGCGATCTTGATCACGTTGGGCATCGCTCATGGCTCGATAGTGGGTTTGTTCACTGGCCGCCAGGCGTCGCTCGAGGGCCAGACGTTTATCCTGCTCGATCTGCTGCGCGCTGGCTGCGGCCGCATTCAGCTGATTGAGAGTGTCGGCGTTTAACCGCGCCTGCTCCGCGAGTTTTCGACCGTAGCGCCAGTCCTGAAACTGCCAGGCCAGCGCAGCGGCCGCCGCAGCCAGCAGCAAAATGCCGATCAGGCGCCAGGAGATGGACATAGCACCGCCCTCGCCCGCGCCCAGATGTCGAGCCGATCCTGCAGGCCATTCAACCCGCCGTTGATTCGGCGAGTGATGCTGTTGAACTGATCGCGATCGGCCAGATCGTTCAGGCCGTTCTGTTCCCAGAACCATGCCGCCGATTCCGCTGCCCATTGCGGTTGCTCAAGCAACTCAGGCAAGGACAGCAGACGCTCATCGCCGAACAGGCCGAGGCTGCACTGGCGATAGTTGCTGCGCCCGGTAATCTGGATCAGCCCGCGACCGCGGTACTTCTGCCCGTCGCCGTCGGCCTCGGGCGTGTTGCCCAGACGCAAGGCCAGCGTGCCCGTGTCGTATTTGCTCAGGTACTGGTTGTTGCCCAGCTCGCGCACGTATTGCAGCTGCCCCGACTCATGACCAACTTGTGCCAGAAACGCGGCGATGCGTTTCGGCGAGTCGATATGGCGGCGAGTCATTGCTTTGTTCAGTGCAGAAACAAAAACGCCCGCTTGGGAGCGGGCGTTGGGCATGATGGTTTTAAGGTCGTCTTCAGTTATTTGCATAATGCGTAATCCTCCCTGGATGCTCCGATTGAATCATGGTTGGCGAGCAACGGCCCCCAGCCATTTTTTTGCCAGAGTTGTCAGGGTGTTGTTGGGTACAGATTCTTCGAGTGCGTCATTCGATGGCAGCACCTGTCCGCCGGTTAACAGCCATTGCTGATACTCAAGCCAGTCGCGATTGGTCGTGTCCTGCGGAATAAACGCGGCATCTTCAACGCGCAATACACCACAGGCGGTCAGTTGATATGTCATGAGCTACCCCTAGATTTCAGCGTCCGCTGTCCATTCAATCTGCAATCCGTTACCGGGCTGACTGCTCACAGGCGTCACGGTGCCGATGGCGAAACTTCGCTGTGTCACACTTTGCACCGTGGTCCCCGTGCATGCCACACCCTGCGAGTAGTTCCAGACCTGACTGCTTTCATTTCCGGGGCAATACAGGACGACGGTGGGTTGCACTCTCTTCTGAACCTGCATGTCTATAACCATGCCGTATTGACCGGTATTCCCGGCCGCAGCTTGAGTGAACGTAACGATGCAGGTTACGACACCATTGTTTGCACGAATCGGTAAACGACTGGCAAACGACTTCTCGAAGTAGCGCTGACACAACATCAGCTCTTCACCAACAGGACGATATTCGAACGGCGTGGAAACCGGTCCCTCCTCGAGTTGAACCCGTGCAAGATCCACGGTTTGCAAAACGTTAAGTGGCAGATCAAAAGCCAACCGCAAGTAATCATTGGTGCCGAGCATTTTTCCCGCGATCACTGGCACCTGAAACGTCGCGCTGTATTTGGTCCATGCAGTGTTCAATGCAAAGACATCGACCACTTTGACGACGGCTTCCGAACCACCGTTGCCGAAGTACTGACCGATGGTTACCTTCAACGGGCGCGCGGCGTCGGAGCGCGCCCAAAATGTCACGGTGGCGGTTTTTCCAGCCAGCGTCCTGACCGATTCAACGCCTTGGGAAATCTTGTGCTCGGTAGCGCCAACGCCCGCCGTGGTTTGCTGCCAGCGCAAGAAATAGCTCGGCTCACCTGCCACGTCTGTCTGACCAGGGGCAAAATCCTGGCGGGAAATGGCCACGGCAGCATTGCCATTCCAGTCACAGCGAAAACGATCGGCTACATACCCACCGATATTGGGACCTTGGTTGGTTGTTCCGCGCTGCCAGATATCGAAGCCGCCATTGATCAGCACATTCCGGCGATAGACCTGCACCGGAAACTGCTGCAGGGGGTCAGGCTTCGATAATTGGCGGATGGCCTGCGCCAACTGATCGGTCTGTGCTTCATCCGGTTTCAAACCGGCCGCGGTAATTGCGTTGAGTATTTCCTGAGTAACACTGTTGCCCCAACTGGCCGGGATCAGCGATCCCGGTGTTCCGGCGATGGCGTCTTCGTCGACAAATTTGCCGTCGACCAGGCCGGAGCCCGGGACACTTTTTGGGTAATCCATGTTTATTTATCCTCGGTTGCTCAGCAAACCGCTCAACCATTGGCCTGCAGCAAGCGTTCGAGCCAGTCAGGTTCAACCGGCCGCGAACGTACGTTCGGGAAATCCGGATTGTCAGGCCAGTCGCGTAGTGCCTGACGGTACGTCAGGAGTTGTTTGAACTCTTCGCTGCGCAGGGTGATGCCCTCGCCCATTTCCAGTTCTTCGGCATCGCGAAGAACCAGCCATTGAGTGCTCTGCAGAACGTTATTGCGCCAGCCGCGCTCCAGGGCAATCAGCGCCACTGGGGAGACTTGCGGCTCGCCAAGGACTGGCTGACCTGTGGCAGTGGCGCTGATGACTTTGCCTGCGGCCTGGCCGGCGAATAGCTCAATGTATTGGGCCTGAGTGATTTCCACTGCGCCTGCTGGAGGTTCCGCTCCAGGATTTTCAACCCGGTCAAATCCAAGCGTTTGTGCGTAAAAGTAAATAGCCATGGTCAAACTCCCCAAACCAGAATGCGACCCGAAATTCCCGTCGATGGCTTGATCCCTGTGGAATCAATGTTGCGAACCCGCGCCACCACCTGAGTGGTGGTCGATAACCCCAGATCGAACGCCCAGACGGTCGCATTTGCGGCACTCCAGCCTGTCGGATTTGCCTCATTGGCGACGCCACCCAAAATGGCCGACGGAAACTTGATCGGCAGTGAAAGCGTCATGTTGCCGTTGGCGTCAGAGCCACCGACGACCCATTGCAGGATCAATCCGCTGGGGAATTTCTGATAACCCGGCGTGGTGAACTGAGCGCCGTAGGAGGCGCAGTGCTTCAACGCAGCCGTGCCATAAACCACCCAAGTACCAGACTCCCTGACGAAGTTCGCACTCTCACCGGCGTTCATCACGATCGACGCCACGTAAGCCCCTTGAGGGCTGATTTGTGAGCCGGTTTTGCTGGCTACCATGACCGAGCCTGCGTTGCGGCAATGCAGACTGATCGTCGCGCCATCCGGCGCCGAGGCTGCGTCCGGAAGCGTCACGGTATAAGTCACTGTGCCGCCCAGACCAATCGAGGAACCGACATCGGCCAGCGTCAACTGAGTCGCTGCGGATATCCCGCGAGCACTCGCATGACTGCCCAACGCTCGTTGTACAAATTGCGCAGTTGCCGCCGAGCGTCCGCTATCAAACTGCGGTGCTGTGTTGAACAGCGTCGGGCTGCGCAGCGCAGCGAGCAACTGATTAGTGGCCGACTCATTCGGCGTCATGCCGGCCGCTTGCACCACATTAAGAATTTCCTGCGTAACGCCATTGCCCCATGTCGCCGGAATCAGCGAACCAGGTTTGCCGGCAACCGGGTCCTCATCAGCAAATTGTCCATTCACCAGTCCGACACTGGGCACACTCTTGGGATAGTCCAAGGGTTGTCTCCTTAATCCGAAATATTTGGGGCTGGTCTCAGCCTATGAGTGCGGCTAACCGCGTGGGGACCGAAGGCCGGGAAACTGCGGAAGGAAATTGACTTGTTTCAGGCCAGTCGCGCAGCGCCTGACGGTACTCCAGCAATTCCAGATATTGCGCAGCCTTGAGCGTCGTCCCGCGCCCCAGCTCTTGCTCATCGCGATGCCGCGTCACCCACCATTCGGTGGCCGACAGGCTGGACTGGCGCCAGGTGCGTGCTGCCGCCAGAGCGTCTTGCTCCTCTACGACGACGTCAGAGATAACGACCGGACTTTCCATCACCGGCAACGGCGCAATCTCCTCGCGCAGTTCGCCGACAGGTGCGCCGATTTCGATCTGCATGCCCTCCGGCACGGGCACCATCGACTCGACGAAGGACGGGGCAAAAAGCTGGGTAATCTGGTAGTCGCCGGTATCGATCACCTCGACCGCAACGCCGTTTTCCACTCGTGCATAACGGGCCATTATTCGTACTCCCAGATTTCACAGAAGGCGTTTCCGCCGACGCCGCTGAGGACTGACGCGGAGGCACTGGTCGAACATGAACCACTGCCACCTGACCCTCGGTTTCCTGAAGTGCCAGCGCCACTGAGGCCCATCAACGGGCCACCGCCATCAAACGGACTCGCGCCTCCGCCACCCGCCAATACGCCCCAATTGGCGTTGTACATGGCATAGCCACCGCCTATTCCACGTGCGTTAGCGAGATTGCCGCCCGTCACGGTTTGTCCTCCAGCGCCCCCCTGAACGAAGCCAACTGCCGTGGCGGTCACAGGAAAGGTCAGTATTTGCCCGCCCATGCCACCGGACGCGCTCAGGTAACTGCCAAAAGAAGCGCCTCCGCCGGCCTGCCCCATCGAGTTACGTGAGGCACCACCAGCCCCCAGAGAAACAGGAACGCCGGTCATCATTTCTGCTGTCACGTCATATAAGCTCTCGGCGTAGGCGCCACCACCACCGCCACCTCCAATACTGTGATAACCCGCTGCCACCGGCGCACAGCCGCCTCCCGAACCACCAGCGCCAACCAGACGCACGCGAATCCGTTTGGCCCTGGGATTGGGCTTGTAAACCGTGATCCCGAGCGTCTCGATCTGCCGCACCGCCAACAACCGCCCCACCGCATCGGTGATGCCGTAACCGGCCAACGTGGTCGGGGTATTTTTCAGTTTGCTGAAGTCGACCAACGCGCCGATGGCCGCTGCCAACTGATCGGTTTTCGCTTCATCAGGCGTCAGACCGGCAGCCTTGATCGCGTTGAGAATTTCTTGCGTGACACTGTTGCCCCACGCGGCCGGGATCAACGAGCCCGGTGAACCGGCGAGCGGGTTTTCATCGACGAAGCCGCCGTTGACCAGGCCAACGCCGGGAATGCTTTTTGGATAATCCATTGCACTGCTCCCTGTGCTGAAAATCAGTTGGTTATGGCTGCGCCGGGAGCGACCGGCCAGGTAATCTCATCGGGGAAACCGGCCTGTTTTTCGATGCGGTTCAGCTCGACGCTATAGAGCTTCCACTCGATCAGCAGCAGTTGTTCGTCGTGGCTGGCATCGCCGATGTCTTCGGCGTATTGCAGCGGAGCGATGCGCAGGACGGCATCGCGTAACAATGCGTCGCGCTGGCCGAGAGATTGCTGTCTGATGCTCGCCAAACGAGCCTGCTCATCCAGCACCCAGGCGTTGTCGCGCCAGATGTGGAAGTCGCCTGGCCATGGCTGCGCGGTCAGGGTGTCCGGCAACTCACCCAGCTCGGTCCAGATCTGTTGCGCGCCGCCGTCCTTGCGATAAACCATGCCCCGACGATCGATCACCTCACGCGGTACACCGTTGATCAGTGCCCAGCTACGACCGGTTTCCGGCTCAGGCAACTCGTACGCCAGCTCAACAGCATTACCGGGTAACTGGATGCCAATGCCCGGCGTGACAATGAACTCGACTGGCCCGGACAGAGCGCCCGAACCATCAAATAGATAATTGAACATAAAGTGCCTCAGATGAGTTTGATGCGGCCGGGATAGGCGATGTTGCGCGGGCGGGATTTGAAGGCGTAGAGCAATGTTGCTGCGGTATCCCTCTGATAACTGGTATTCACCGGAAAAGTCGGACCACCATTGATCAATCCCGTCACGTATTGCGGTTCTTCCCGGGTATCCGCGCCAAAACTGGTCAAGCTATCTGACCAGTACGCGCCCACAGCGCCTGCGCCATTGGCACCTTGTGCATACGAATGAGTCGATCCAGTCTGAAAAGTACCCATCGCGCGCCCGGCATCCACACCACGACCTTCATCCAGAACCCGCAAGAATTCCCCTCGCCCTTCGGGGCCACGAAAGGTCGTCGCACCGTCACCCGTGGTCCACTTCCCCTCGGAGCCCACGCGTAAGGCTTCAGTCCCCAGCATTCCCGATTGCTGGGCGTGATCCCACAGCCACGGCCATTCCGCGCGTTTCATCACGGTGCCATTCAATGCACCGTATCCGCCGGGACTGAGCATCAGGGTCGTCTCGAAAAACGGCCGCCCCAACGGCGTATTGTCAAAGCGCCCGACCGGCCACCAACTCCCCGCCCCATCACTGCGCAGGTGCCACCAGTCACCGCCGCCCATCAATACGAAGAACGGATAACCGCTGGCCGACAGATGGGTGTGAAAACGAATCCCGTCAGTACCTGACGCCTGGATGACCATGCGATTACCGCTGTTGTCCACTCGACGAACAATCACGTCGCGCACACCGAGTGCGGCGTTGGCCGGAGGCAGCAGCACGGTCACAGGCCCCGGGCTGCCGTCGATCAGCACCAGGCCAAGCTCGGCCTCGGTCAGGGCTTTCGACGCGGCCAGTCGGGTGATGACCGAACGCATGGGGCTGGCCTTGCCGATAATCGACTGAATTGCCTTGAACAGCTGCCCGGTATCCGCCTCGGACGGCACCAACCCGCCACCGTTAATCACACTCAGGATCTCCTGAGTCACGCTGTTGCCCCACACCGCCGGAATCAACGAACCCGGGGTTCCCGCCACCGGGTTTTCATCGACGAAGCGGCCATCGACCAGGCCGACGCTGGGGACGCTTTTTGGATAATCCATAGTTAACTTTCCTTTACCTGGAACATTGATGGGCGATGCCGACAATGCAGCATCCATTCACTCGGCAGTCATCCAGGCAGGCTTTTTCGGTCGAGAGCGTTTGGAGGGGAATTTCTTCGCCTGGGGCCACTTGCGTAGCGCCTGCAGGTAATTCAGCAGGGTCAGATATTCAGAGTCGGATAGCGTGGTGGCTTTCATCAATTCCACTTCGTCCCGATGGCGATCACGCAACCAGACCACGCGATCAAATTCCTTGTCGCGCCATGCCTTTGCTTCGATCAGCGCTTGCTCGCCTGAAAGGGGCGTCGACTCGATCAGTATCGGCAGACCTTGCTCGTCATGGGACCGCTCGGTTCCGGCTGCAGGGTTAGCAATAACCGACTCGTAACGCTCGTCGTCAATTTCAACGGCATCGCCCGGGAGGCTCGTGTGATAGCCCGACAAATAAGTGTTGCCAGTGGTGCGGCTATAGAAACGTTTCATTTCAGTTCCCCACTCCCAGCACAGTGACAAAACCGGTGCCACCGGAATTACTCAAAACCTGCACCTGGCTAGAATCAAAATAGGTCACCAAGGGTGGAGTGGTGATATCAAAATAGGGTGCGTTTCCGCCGTGCGAATAACTCGCCCAAGTAGCGGCACACTGGGTCTTGAAAGCCACCGGCCAAGGTTGGGCAGCATAGGTTTTATCTGCAGCAATGGTGATCAGGACCCACTGGATCATGAAGCCCCCCAACCAACTCGGAAAGGCGATATAGCCGTTCGCGCCAATGCTGTAGGAAACACCAAACCGGAGCTTTTTCGGTGTGACGATGGCGGTGTCGTCAGTCCCCGCATTGACTTGGCTTTGGGTCGCGATCCGCGCCCAGCCTAAAACCGTTTCAGTGGCTTGAACCACTTTCTTTTCGATCGCTTGGAAAACGCGCTGCGGCGTCATCAGACGGCTGCTGCTGGTACCTGCTTCGGCCTCATCCTTGCTCGCCAAAGAATCATTTTTGTTCTTCTCGACAATCGTCGAAATCGCCAATCTCAGTTGCGTGCTATTACCCTCGTCAGGCACAAGTCCGGCGGCAGTGATCGCGTTGATGATTTCATCGGTAACGCTGTTGCCCCATCGCGCCGGAATCAGCGACCCCGGCGTCCCGGTCAGCGGGTTTTCATCGACAAATTTCCCATTCACCAGACCGGCGCTGGGCACACTTTTCGGATAATCCATCCGGTCATTCCTCCCTAGTCATAGTTGATGTGCACCTTGGTATGCGCCGGCGCACTGCGGTGGATCAGGCACTCCAGCGCCGAGCCCGGGTTCACGCCAAAGCGCTCGCCCCAGTAGCTCGCGCCGTAGCGCCGACCGAGCAGCAACCGGCCGCCGGTGTTGAGGGTCCACATGAATTGCGCTTCCCAGGTGCCCCAGTGCGCTGCGCCGAAACGCGAGCGGCCCATGCGTGGGGCTTCGTGTTCGGTGATGCTGGCGTTGGGGTAGCCCTGGCTTTTGGCGATGTCGAGGTAGTAACCGACAGCCTGGCTGCCCACCGCAAGCAAGCGCCGGCGTACGGCGAGGCGGCGGTCGTCGAACAGCGGCGTGGCGCCCAGGCACGGGTCGGGCAGTTCCATCACCCGTTCCCAGTCCGGCACCAGTTCGCTGACGCCCGCCGGATCCATCTCGTTGAGCAGGTCGGCGGCGCGGGCGTCGAGGCGCGCCAGTTCGACGGCCACGCCTTGCAGCACTTCCTCGAGTTCCGGAACGCGCTCCGGGTCCCACGCCGGGCCGCTCGGCAACAACGCGCGCAGTTGCGCCTGGTATTGCGCGGCGGTTCTTATGCCCCCCATACGCAACCTCCGAAGGTCAGCAGTTCGCTTTGCCCGGCAGGCACGTCAGCGGCCGGCGCGGTCAGCGTGTGATCGTACTCACCGCCGGCGCTGCTGATGGCTTCGCGGATATGGCTGATCAGCAGCGGCACACCCAGATCGGCCTCGCGGTTGTGCAGGTCGCGCAGTTGCGCTTCAACGGCGGCGCGCACAGCAGTGGTGTCCGGGTTGACGCTCTTGAAGCGATACACCACCGGCACCTGAATCGGCCGCTGCACGTGTACTTCCGCCGTCACCGGACGCAGCGGTTCGATGTACTCCTGAACCTCCGCCAATTGCTCATCGTTGGGCACCGGTTGCGGGTCTTCGTCACGCATGATGAACACCGTCACTGTGCCTGGCCCGAGCAGGCCGCCACGGCACCAGGCCCGCGTCACACCCGGCACTTCCAGCGCCCAGGTTTCGTAGTCGCTCGCCGAACCGCCGTGGGGTATCACTCGATAAGAACGGATCACCCGCGAGCGCAACGACTCCAGGCTTTCTCGCGCCACGCCACCACTGAGGCCGGGCGCGAGCACCACAAAACTGTTACCGACCACGCCGGCGATCGGCTGCACCGGGTTCAGCGCCAGACCGGCGTCGGCATTACCGAGGCTGCCAGCATCCAGCGCCGCGATGGTGGTGGTGTTGCTGCCATTGACGGTGGTGCGCGCGGCGGTGACTTTGTAAGTACGGCCATCGCTCGCTTGCAGCAGCGTGTCGACATCCAGCACCGCACCGGCGGTCGCGGTAAAACTGACGCTGCCGGTGGCGACTTGCGCCGGTTTGCGTGGCTGATTAAGGCGCAGCGCGGCGATGCGTTCCAGGGTCGATTCGTCGGCCTTGTCCGGCAGGATCTGCTCGGCAATCCAGTCGAGATAACCGTACAGGCCATACGCGGCGCCACCGAGGGTGCGGGCCAACACTTGCGCATCGGACTGGCGCAGCGAATCGCCGGCCAGGTCGCTTTGGGTGCGCTTGATCAGCACCGGCAGCGAAGGGGTTTCAAACGGCATAGATCACCTGCCAACTGTTATCGGGGTTGATGTCCAGACGTTCGCCGTCGGCCAGGGTCAGGACCGTGCGCAGGTTCAGGCGCTGGGCGTCGAGGCGTTCGCTGATGATGTCGATGGCGCTGCAGTGGCCGTCGTCGATCAGCCATTGCAGGGCTTCGCGGGCATAGAACTCGGCGTCCATCTGGGTCTGTCGGGTCAGCTTGACCCGACGCAAAAGCCACAGCCGCGAACCGATGCGATCGTCGGCGACGGTGGGAAAGCTGTCGCCCCACCAGCCGAAGCGCTCCTCGTCATCGAGAGCGTCGTCATCGGCGGCGCGGCGCCAGGTGAACAGGCTGATGAGCACGGCGCGGGTCAGCGCGGCATGGAGGTTCTGGCTGACAAGCATTATTTGCCTCCTGCCGGCGCACCGGTCTGGCCGCTGCCGGCCTGCACGCCGACGTGCACATGTTTGATCTGGCTGATGCCACCGGCGAGCTGATCACCGGTGGAAACGATCTTGCCGGTCTGGTTGATCACCGGCGTGTCGAAGTTCACCGCGCTGCTGGCGCGGATGTTCAGGGTGGCGGTTTCGATGTCGATGATGCGCCCGCGCTTGAAGTGAATTCTGTCGCCCTCGTCGGTGTAGATCGCCACTTCACCCGAGGCCAGCGACTGCAGGCGATAGCGGCGGTCGGCGACCACCAGGGCGATGGCGTGGGAACGGTCGCCGCCGAGAAACGTGACGATGCCTTCGGCGCCGGCCAGCGGATTGCTGGTGAAACCGTAGGGTTCGAAGTGCTCCAGGTCGTCGTTCACTTCACCGGCGGTGAGGCGCATTTGCAGCGATTGCAGCTTGGATGCCGAGTTGGCGAGCACGACAGTGCCGCGCGCCAGCAGGCGTGTCAGTAGGCTCATGAATTGATCCTCGATACTTTGCCAACACAAAACCTGTGGGAGCGGGCTTGCCCGCGATGGCGGCGTGTCAGGCAAAGAAGTGTTTGCGGTAACCTGCGCTATCGCGGGCAAGCCCGCTCCCACAGGATCAGGTGATGCCCTTCGGTTCCGGTGTCAGGCCGGCGTTTTTTTCGGGGGCGTGGGATCAGGATCGAAGGTATGCGGTGGCGCCACTTGCAGCGTGGTCACCGAGCCTTGCGCCGACAGCGAATACGTGACTTTGGAAATCAGCATGTCACCGTCAAAACCGAGCACCGGATCCGTGACCTTCACCAGCGTGTTGTGGCGCCACAGATCGCCATTGGACTGACGCCAGCCCTGCACCTGATAGGTGGTGGACTGCGCCCGGCCGATGCGGGTGGCGCTTTCCCATTGGGCGCGTTGCTGGGCCAACTCGAACGTCAGCGCGGTGCCTTCGTTGATGATCGTGGTACGTCGGCGCTTGAAGCTCAGATCAGCCGCGCTGGATTGAACCTCGCTGACGGCCGCCCCGCTCTTCTTGTCCGAGCCTTTCTGCTGACCGATCACTCGGTATTCAGAAAACACCTGGCTCTGATCCATCGGCGCGTTCGCCGACAGAATGTTCTTGCCCAACTCCAGCGCGTCACTGGCCCGACCACTACTGCCGGGCTTGGCCAGAACCAGCCGGCCTTGCTCGTCATCGGTGGAAAACACCCGGAACAGCGAGAGCAGACGGTCGATCGACTGGAACACCGTTTCGCCCGGCACGATGGTGTGTTTGGCGAGCCGCGCGGTCTCGGGAATTTCGTTGACCACGTACAGCGAGTATTCCGCCGCCAGAGCCTGGACGATGCTCAGCAGCGGTTGCTCCTGCCATTGGTTCGGCCGGTTGGTGGCTGCGCAATCGACCAGATCCTGAGTCTTGGAACTGCCCTCGATGCTCAGGCTGATCTGGCGTCCGTCGTAACTGATCGGGGCCTTGAACACGTAGCCAGTGAGCACCAGGTCCTGGCCGATTTTCACTTCGCACGGGTCACCCGGTTTGATCCGTTGATCCACCGTCTGCCCCGGCCACTGCCAGGTGATGTCGAGTTTGAAGGTGCGGAACTGGCGCTCAAGATCGGCGGTGATTTCCACGCTTTTCCAGCCGCCGTATTCCATGTTGTTGACGGTCAGCGTGACGCGGTTGTCTATCTCGCTCATGACTACTCCCGGGAGACTTTCACGTCATTGGGCGGCAGGTACAACGGGTTGGTTACCGCGTTACGCTGGATCACTTCGGTAACGCGCGTCGCATCTCCGAACTGTTTGTACGCCACCACCAGCGCCGGAAAACTCTCCTGAAACGACTTGGTGACCAGACGCACACCCGAAGACGCTACCGCTTTGAGGTGCGCGACCAAAGCATCCTGTACATCGCTGATCGCTTGATAGTGCGCCGGGCCGGCTTTGTTTTTGGCCATCTGGAGCGCCTCGACCAGGTTGTTCTGCAGCGCCTGCAAATCATCCGTGGCCGGCACGTCCTGACGCGTGACCTGCTGCTTCGATTGCTGATCAAGCGAAGGTGTCGACGCCAGCTTCACTGGCTTCGACGCCACCGGCATCGAGGCGACCCATTGCGCCACTTTGACGATCAGGGTGTCTTGCACCAGATCGGCCATGGCTTGGGCCGCCGCGTTGGTGTCCTTGCCGGTGGTGATCTTCGGCGCATCGGCCTTGCGAATGGCTTCGAGTTGTTGGGACACGTCGGCAATCACGCCACGGTAGCCCTCCTTCGCGAATGCCTTGAGTTCCTTGATATCGCCGAGCAAGCCCTTGAACTCCGCCGCCACTTCCTTGGGCAATTCCTTGACGGCTCTGACCAGTTCAGTGATTTCCTTGTATTGCGCGATCAGCGGTTTCAGCTGTTCCTTGATGACATCGAACACCCCGGTCAGGCTGTTTCGCAGATTATTGATGCCGATCCGCGCCGCTTGAATCCGGACAATCACCTCCTCGAAACGCGACACGGCTGACCCCAGCAACGTGTCTGCCTTGGCCAACAGAACTTTTTGCGTACTGACCGTGGCGGTCGGAAACGGCAACGGCCGGTCGGGGTAAAACTTCAGACTGAACGTCACCAGCCCGCCATCCTGGCGGGTGTGGGTCATGTCGCATTCGCCGACCTTGACTTGCAGGCGTCCGAGCCACGGATGCACCAGTTCACCACTGCCCGCCTCCAACGCCTTGAGCAGCTTGTCGCGCTGCTCCAGGCAATCGGCGCCGATGATGAACGCCGTCAGGTCGTGGGTCTTGGCCTGCTGGCCGAGATCCTCGAAATACGGCAGGTCGCGTTGCGGATACTCATGCAACTGACCTTTGCGACCGACCGGGGTTTTCGCCTGATCGATCCAGAACCCGACACCGCGAAACGATGCCGGCAACAAGCGGTCACGCCAGTTCATTGGAACCTCCTGCCGACAGCGAGCGATAGCCGATGCGCGAAGACAGCGCCAGGCCAGGTTGATTGGTTTGCGGTTGATCGGTGCGCAGCCCCGCCGGCGCATTTTCGAAGCGCACGGTCAGGCCGCCTTCGAGTTGCGTGCGGTTGTTGGCAGCGCTTTGCTGAATCAGGGCGCTGGAGGATTGTGGCAGCGAACCGCTTTGCAACGTCCCGTTTCCTGCAGGCGCTGGATTCGCGCCAAAGAATGCCGGCGCCAGTTCACCCTTGCCTTCGGCATTGGTCTGGCGTTGCGCCTCAGTCAGCGTTTCGACCTTGCCGGTGACCTTGGCGATCAACCCGGCAAAACCACCGTCGAACAGTTCCTTGATCGGCGCGATGACGGTTTGCAGCTTTTGCCACAACTCGCCGAACCACCCGACGATCGGCCCCCAGCTCTCGATGAGCTGATCCAGAGGTTTCCATTCGAACAGCGTGTGCAGAAAGTCCACGACCGGCGCAGACACTGCCAGCACAACATCCCACAGCGCTGAAAAAACCTCGCCGACCGGCTGCCAGTACTGCGCAATCTGCTCCAGCGGCGACCACTCGAACAGGCTGGTAAAAAAGCCCTGGACCCGCTGCACTGATGTTTGCAGGGCCGTCCAGATCGGTTCGAAGTACCCCACGACACCACTCCAGGCGCTGGTGATCATTTCCATCGGGAAATAATCGAACAACGTCCGCAATGTTTCCCGGGTGCTTTGCACAGCCGATTGCAGCGTCGTCCACAGCGGCTGGAAGTACGCAACAACACCGCCCCAGGCGCTGGTGATCATCTGCATCGGCGAGAAGTCGAACAACGAAGCCAGGAACGCCTTGGCCGGCTGCGCGGCTTTTCGCAGGCCATCGAACATCGGCTCGAAGAACCTGACAACACCGCCCCACGCACTGTTGATCATCTGCATCGGCGAGAAATCGAACAGATTTCTGAGGAACGCCATCACCGGCACACTCAAGGCCTTGAGCAGTTCCCAGATCGCCGAAAACAGTCCCGTCAGCGGCCCCCAGTTGTCCAGGATCATGCCGTAAGGCGTCCAGGAGAAAACTGTTTTAAAGAAGTCGATCACCGGGCGGGTGACCGCCTTGACCTTGTCCCAGATCCCCGAGAAAAATCCCGTGACCGGTTGCCAGAGCGTCGCCAGCGCATCGAGCGGGCGCCAGTCGAGCACCGAACGCAAGATCGCCATGGCATTCGCCCCGACGTTTTTGACGCCTTCCCACATCCCGGTGAAGAACGCGCTGATCGGTGTCCAGTTGGCATAGATCAAACCGGCCGCCACCGCGATACCCATGGCAATCAGCATGATCGGGTTGGTCTTGAGCACCATGCTCATGACATCGAACACTTGCGTCGCGCCAGTGACGGCGGTTTGCATCGCCGAAAAGGCGATGGCCCCCGCCGCCAGCCCCTCAACCAGTTTCGGATTGTCGGCAAGCAGGCTGCCGACCTGAGTCATCATCGGCTCAAGCCCGATCACCAACGCACCTACCGCCGGCACCAGCGCAGCGTCGACAGCGGAGGAAACCTTTTCCATCGACGCACTGAACACGTTCATGTTCTGCGCGGCGGTTTGCGGTGCGGCGGGCAGATCAACGGTTTTCGCCGTCTCGCTGACTTCAGTCAGTTTGCCCTGAAACGCCGCCGCCGATTTGATCCCGTCCACGAACGGCGTGATCACACTGCCGCCCTTGAACAGACCGCTGATGTCCAGTTTGCCGAGGCCGGTCTGTTCGAGATTTTTCTTGAAGCTCTCGACCTTTACTCGCAGGGCGCCGAGTTTGGGCGACAGTTCATCGATGCCCGTGATCAGCACCGGTGTTTTGACTTGCTTTTCTTCGTCTGCCATCACTGCACCTGCTGCATCGCATTGATCCGTTGCGCGTGCTCCAGCGACTCGCGGAGCACATCCAGTGGCCTGGCCATCATCTGTTCGGGGTCAACCTTCCAGAACCAGGCCAGGTCATAGGCGACTGCGATCAGGTCGGTGATGGCTCCGACGCCGCACTCATGAAAAAACTCGCAACGGCCCAGCTCAACGCATTGAGGTCAGCCAGATCGAGCTGGTTGACCGACGACGGCGGGATGCCGGCGCACACGGCGATGTATTTGGCCGCCACGTCCATGTCGAGGCTGACTTCTTCGCTCTTGTCGATCTTGTACGGCAGCGCCTTGATCGCTCGCACTTCCTGCACCGTCGGACGGCGCAGGACGAGTTCGGTCAGGGGCTCGCCGTGAGCTTCGATCGCAACCTGAAGCTTCACGGCGCCGCTCATTGCCAGGTCCCCTTGATGCCTTCGAATTTCAGTTCGATGGTGGCGTCGTCGCCTTTGGAAACCGGCTCTTCGACCAGATAGGCACCGGCCAGCACGTAGACTTTGCCGTTGCTGAATTCGCAGGTAACGGTGATGTCGGTGCCTTCGATCAGCTTCTTCAGCGGGAAGTCGGCGGTGTGCAGCGCGGTCACTTTGAACGACGGCGCGACGTCGGTTTCCTTGTAGAAACCCGGTACGACGGTTTCGCGTTTGACGGCCATCAGCGGGGCTTCGCAGCCGCCGTTGATAGTCAGTTGTGCACCGTCGACTTTGACGTAGCAGGTGCCTGCAATCACTTGACCCATGGTGTTACTCCCTTCAAATAAAAAAGCCCACCGAGGTGGGCTGAATGCTTACGGCCAAACGCGGCGATCAGGCCGCGTCGTCGTATTGCAGACGGAATTGGTTGAGCAGTGCGAACACGCGCAGACCGTTGATGTAATCCGGCGGGAACAGCACGTTCACGCGGCTCGGGTCCTGCACGTCGCGCTCGACGATCAGGTGCTCGGCGAACAGCTCGGCGTTCTCCACGTGGCCTTCCAGTTCCAGCTTGGCGTACTGCGCGATCAACTCGCCGCGAATGGTCGCCGGAGTGACGATCGGCTGGCCGGCGCCGAAACGGGTGCCGTCGGAAGCCAGTTTGTGCCGGCCGTATTTGCTGGTGATCACGCTTTGCAGACGACGCACGATGAACGCCGACTGGTGCATGGTTTCGCTGTCCAGGTAGGAGTTGTCGGCCTGGCCGTAAGCGTTTTTCTGGTAGGTGGTGATCGAACGCTGGATGCGCACGTAACCGCCTTCGTAGTACGCAGTGGCGATGCCGTAGTTGAGCAGCGACTGACGCTCGGTCAGGGTGAAACGCTCGCTGGCCGGCGCCGGATCAACGCCCGGCAGGCTGCCGCTTTGCGTCGGACGGCTGGCATCGGCGGAAATGAACACTGCGGTGCGCGCAGCCAGTGCTGCCGCTTGTACCCAGAATGGTTGCGGTACGCCCGGTTCCAGCGCCTGAATGGTCATGTGCTGGTCGTTGCGTGCCTGGCCAGCAGCAACCAGGGTGCCGACGGTGCCGCGCTTGGCGCTGTAGACGTGACCGAACAGTTGCTTGGCCCAGGACCAGCGACCGGTGCTGTCATCCATCACCGCTTGCCAGGTGTTGAGGGTCGACAGATCCGACCACGGCAGAGCGATAAATTCGAACGGCTCGTCGCCCAGTGCAGCCACGGCTGCGACCTGGTCCGGCACACCGGCGCCACCGGTCATGGCGGTGATCGCGGTGGTCAGGCCGGCCGGGGTTTCTTCGCCGTTGCTCTTGCCCAGGCGATTGAACTGCAGGCTGATGTCGTTACCGCTGTCGCCGGTCCATTTGGCGGTCAGAGTGACCACGCCTTCAGCAGCCGCAGCGCTGACTGGCAGATCGGCGGTGGCGTTGATTTTCTGTGCCAGTGCGGTAGCCGCTTGAGCAGCGGTGGCACCGTTGACCACGGTGGCCTGCACCCGCACACCAGCGACGTACAGGTTGAGCACGCCAGCCTGAGTGGCGGTGCCGGTCAGGGTCAGCACGCCTTTGGCGATGGCGCCTTCGGTGTTGTGCAGCGGCAGGCACCAGATCTCGCCGATCGGGTCGGCCTTGCGGAAGGTCTCGTACATCGAGGCGAGCATCGAGCCCTGACCGCCGATGCTTTTTGCCAGCGCGACGCTGGAGACCAGCACCAGTTTGCCGACTTCGGTCGGGGCGATGTTGTCGTTGACCTGAGCGACGATCAGACGGCGCATGGCCGAAGTCGCGCTATTGGCGGCCGAGTTGTCCATTTCTGCATAGAACAGCGGTACACGAATGTCCGCGGGGATGTTGCTGAATCCGATCGCCATTATTTGGCTCCCTGTGGTTTAGCCGCTTTTGCGGTTTTGAGTGTGATATCGCCGTCGGCCAGACGCCGGCGCCACCAGGCGCTGTCCAGCACTTCACGGCCTTCCTTGGGCAGCAGATCGCCCGCTTCCGGGTCAGGCACGGCACGGCCAGCGGCCGGCAGTACGGTGATGCGATTGCTCATGGGGTTACGTCTCCAGAGAAAGTCAGTTCCACGCGCCCGTCAGGGCCCGGGTGTTTCAGATTGGGGTCGGCCGGGTTGATCGCATCGACCCGCACGGTGACCCCGGTAAAGGACGACAAACCGTCCAGTTCACGTTCGTGCCAACTCTCCGCAGGCTGACTGGGCAGATTGCGGCCGAGCTGGAACTCGGCAAAAAAGCGCAGCCGATAGAAGGCGCGGCTGCTGTTGATCGAGACCATCTCGCCGCCGTCGTAGACGATGGCGCTGTAGTCATTGCCCGGTTTGAATCCCACCAGCGCGCGCCACAGTTCGGCGCGCAGGTCGTGCAACAGATCCAGCGCTTTTGTAGCGTCCGTGGCATCAAGCGCCAGGACGATGTCGAAGCGGTCGCGGATCGGTTGGGCGGTGAGGTTTTGTGCGGTGCTGTTACTGGCGAGATCGGCCAGTGGCAGCACATGGGCCGAGGGTGTCGGCAGATCGGCATTGCCTTGCAGCAACGCCAGATCGACACCCACCGCAATGTGGTTGGCAAGGCTTGGGCATTGCCCACGCAACTGCGTGAGGATCGGGGTGATCTTCATGGTGGTGTTCCAGAGTTGAATGAAAAGCGGTCTGCAGAACACTGCAAAACCTGTGGGAGCTGGCTTGCCAGCGATGGCGGTGGATCAGCCGGCGTCTCTTTTGAATGGGCTGGCCTCTTCGCGGGCAAGCCCGCTCCCACAGGGATCTTCATCGCAGTGACAAAGCGGGGAATCAGTCCTTGGCTTCAGCCTTGGGATCAAGGCCGCTGGCATCGATCACACAGCGATAGCTGTTCTCGCGATTGCCACTGGCGGTGACTTTTTCGATCGACCAGCGCCCACGCATGAAGTCCGGCCAGGTCTCATCGAGCAGCACCAGCCCTTCGGCCGCCAGCAGTGGATTGCCGGGACAAGTGATTTTCACCTTGTACTTCTGCCGGAGCATCTTGCGCACTTCGCCTTCGCCAACGGCAATCGCATCGGCTTCGCTGGGTTGCTTCTGGCGGATGATCTTGAACGGCGCAAGCCCCGTTTCGACCCACTGCAACAAACCTGTGGCAGCCTCCACGAAACAGGTCTTGCAACCCTTGGTTTGCTCGCGGGCGGACTCCTCCAGCGTGGCGCTGATGAATGCGTGATCGCCGGGACGGTTGTTGCTGGTCACCGACAAGGTCACGTCCGCCAGCACCTGGCCCGACAACGATTTGGTCTGACCGGGACGGGCCAGCACGTACACGTCGTTGTAGGGTTTGGTCACCGCGTTGTACTTTTTCGCCAGGCGCGTCAGAAAGCTCATGTCGGTTTCGTTGGACTGGTCGACGTGCTCGATCCTGATCATCGCCACCTCGGGCGCGACGCGCGGTGAAAAGCCATGGCTCGACACCAGTTTGCGAAACAGCGCACCCAATGTAGTCGGGCCATGACTGGCCGTGCGACGTTGCTTGAAGCCCGTCTCATCCTCCTTGCTGAAGGGTGCCGCCGTGGCCACCAGCGTCAGGCGAAACGGGAACAGCGTCGGCGTCAGGCGCGTCACTTTGAACTGGCCCTTGTCGACCATTCCCGACTCCAGATAACCGACCTCAAGGCCGATTTTTCCACCCAGATTCGGCAGCCCTTCGAGGCCTTCAAGATCAATCGTCAAGGTCAACTGATCGGACTCGAAACCGGCAGCGTCGATGTGCTCCCAACTGATCAGGCGCTGATTGAGCAGATCCGCGTTTGCGCCGTAAATCTTAACGACCGGCGTAAAACCCAGTGTCATGCAACCTCCTTAATCCCAGGCCGTGAGCGGTTTGATCGTGGCCGGTTTCGAGTCGAGTTCCGGCAACGTGACCCAGACGCCCGCAGGCAGGATCGGGCCGTGTTCGGCCAGGGTCGGGTTGAGTGTCCACAGCGCTTCTTCAGCAACGTCATCACTGCGCCCGGTTTCGCGGTAGAGCAGCAGATTCACCGAATCACCGGCCACGCTTCGGACTTTACGCATTGTTGAACTCCGTTAACCCGACCACCCACTTGATCACCATCGCGGTGCCGTCATCGATGACCTCGCTCTGGTTTTCGTCGATGCTGTTGATCCGCCACAAGCCCCAGTTGCGGCCGATGCCGTCAATCAACGGCAGCGGCACACGCAATGCCTGAAGTGCGCGCAATTCATCGAGTCGATCCATGGCCACGGCATACATCGAGGTGCCGCTGATGGTCAGCGATTCGGCTTTCTGCCCGGTCTGACTGGACTTGGGTTTGCTGGTCAGGATCTGAATTTCGCTCCAGCCACCGTCGGACTTTCGCGACAGCGTGCTGTAGGCGAAGTTGCGCGACAGGCCGAAGATGAAACTGCCCAGCGCCATTTGTTGTTTCATCAGGCGACTCCATCGGTGAGGGCTGCGTCACGGCGGGTGGCGAGGCTGTTGGTGTTCATCAGTGGAATGAATTCGTTGTTGAATTGGGATCTCAGGTGAAAGTCGACCAACTGACCGATCTTTTCCGCGCTGCCCGGGTCGCTGCAATACACCTGAACGGTGGGCGCATAAGGGGCTGGCACCGTGGGCGCCTGGGCGCTGCCCAACGCCTGACTGACCTGAGCCGGTGCTGCGAGTTTGTCCGGTGGGGTACTGCCGAGTTTTTCGCCCAGAAGGGAACCGCCCTCACTGCCCAGCCAACCGCCAAGCAATCCACCGAGAAGGCCACCTATGGCCATGCCGGGTGGGCCACCCACGGCTCCGAGTGACGCGCCGAAAGCAGAGCCTGCAAGAGCGCCGGCCATTCCACCGCCCGCTGCGCCGACGCTTTTAGCTATCTGGGTTTCGTCACCGCTGGCCACCCCGGCCGCCAGGCCTGTGAGGGCAGCGACGGTTTTTACAGGCCAGGGCATTGTGCGCGACAGAGGGCGCATGGCAGCAGCGGTCGACTCCAGAAGCGGGGCCCGCACCCGCGAAGTTTGCTCGAGGATCTTCAAACCACTGCCAGCAGCGGCGGCCCCCGCTGTGCCGGTGGCGGCGCCGGTGAAAACGGACAGGCCCTTATCCACGACTTTCTTGCCAACCCGTTCTTTGATATCGCTGCCAATGGCATCGAGCGCTTGATCGAACAACGGTTTGAGAAACGCGCTCACCGTCAACACCACGCCAGCAGTTTTCGGATAGGCTTCAGTCAGTTCACTGAGCTTGTCGACCCCGGCAGAGGCCAGCGAATCGCTGGAGGGTGCCAACGCGTTGCCTTTGGCGACGGCCAATCGTTCGCTACGGGCATTCAGAATATTCAGCTGTCCTTGCTGAGTACCGGAAAGCGTCAGGGCAGCCTGTTTTATCGACCCCTTCTCGCCCAGCTCCGACGTCGCGTATCGCTGCTTGTCCTTGACCTGCCAGAACGTCTCATTAACCTCACCGAGGTTTTGCGAGAGCTTCTGCGCAGCATCACCGCCATCGGAGAACAACGTCCTGGCCAGCACTGCGCGTTGTTCTGGCGGTCTGGCGTTCAATGCGGCCAACACTGTCAGCAACGCACCTTGCGCATTGTCCTTGTTCGGATCACGCATCGCCGCAGACACGGCCTTGGGATCGAGCCCCAGTTGTTTCCACGCCCCCTGTTCGGCAACAGAGACCTGGTCTCCCTTGCTCAAGGCTGTGGAAATGCTCTTCAACGCGACGCTTGCTTCACCTTCTTTCGTTCCGGTGTTCAGCAAGGCTGCCGACAGCGCTGCGGCTTGCTCGGGTTGCAACCCCGCAGCAATCGCCGCGTCGCCGGAACGCTGCAACACCGAGCCGATGTCTGCCGCGTTTACATCTCCGGGCATTTTGCCCAAGTGGTGAGCCGCATCTGCCAGATCGATGGCCTGATCACGGGTCAGTTTCATCGAGGTACGCCAGGCCGCCATCATCTCGGCGACTTGTAGCGCAGGCACCTTGAATGCTGACGCGGTGAGCGCAGCGTCATCGGCGAACTTCAGCAGTTCGAACTGCTTGTCCGAGGCATTGGACAAGTCGATGCCAATCCCCGCCTTGGCACCCAACGCCGCGGCATTGAGCAATTCAACCCCGGTGGTTCCTCCGGCAGCCACCAACGGGGCGCTGGCCATGATCAGGCTTGCCTGAGCCATTTCCTTGCCCTGAACCGGAGTCAGTCGAGCGACTTCGCTCAGGTTCGCAGCGGCTGTGTCCATCGCGACAGCGGCTTTGAGCAGTTCGGGAGGGACGGCGCCGGCTACCTTGTCTGCAGCCTTCTGCGCGGAAGATCCGCCGTCGCCATTGACCGCGCTCTTCGACAAAGAACGTTGGGTCGCCAAGGTGAGGATCAGCGAATCGATGGCTGCAGTCAGCGAAACGATTCGGTCACTTGCCGTACTCAACGCATGCCTCAGGTCGGCGACCTTATCCCGATCCAGGCCTGCTGTAGTCGTGCTCGTTGCTGCAGTGGTCAAGCCGATATTGCGGCTCGCGGAACCCGTGCTCTCACCGGCGTTCATGAGCGCATTTTTACTCTCTGCCATGCCGCTCTACTCCTGTTTCACGCCAAGGCGAGTGATCGCTATGTCGTAGCGGCGCAACGCCTTTTCGGCGTCCCATTCCAGAATCTCCGCCTCACTTACCGGGTAAATGAGCGGGACGATATCGAGGATTACTTCGATGTCGCGTTCCGAAAGTAGGCCGCCGGCTGGTTTAAAAAATCGTCGATGCGCACCTGCAATTGCGTCCAGTCAGGGACGCTCATGTGGGCCAGATCGGGGATCATCAGCCCGGTGCAATGGGCAGTGATGAACTCGGCGCGTTCCTTGGCCGTTTTCAGTTTCTTCATCACTTTGGTCGCGCGCAGTGCGGGCATTTCCAGCGACAGCGAGGTCACGGTGCGGCCAGTCACGGCGAGCGGTTGCAGCAGTTGCACTTCGTCAGGGTCGGCGGACTTTTCTGCATCCTCGACCTGCTCCAGAAAGTACGACGCCGGACGGGTCGACATCTCGTGCACGTACTGGGCGATGCTCACGTAGTCCGGGCGTTTGAGCTGGTCGAGTTCCTTGACCGACAGGCCGGTGGCGAGCCGCGCCAGTTCGAAGAACTGATCGTCTTCATCATCGCCAGCGCGCTCCAGCGCTTCTTTTTGCGCGGCGTAGAACAGTGGCTTGAGCTGGATCTGCTCGATCTGCGCGCCGTCGTCGCCGGTGATCGGCGACAGCAGGTCATGCTGGGGTGGCATCCACGACATGTATGAATTCCTTGGTGATTCTTTTAGATCCACTGTGGGAGCGAGCTTGCTCGCGAAAGCGGCCTGACATTCAGCATTGATGGCCACTGACCTGGCGCCTTCGCGAGCAAGCTCGCTCCCACAGGGTTTTATGATTGCCTGTAAGCCGGGGTTACGGCATCAGCACCGCACGACGCGCATCACCGAGGATGTCGACGCCGTTGAGCACGAACTTCTGGGTGCGCACGTCGATGTCGATCACCGGAATGCCGTTTTCCAGGCGGTTGTAGGTGCGGCAGGAGAAGTCCAGCGTCGTCAGGGCTTTGCCGCCCATTTTGATCGCGTCTTCACCCATGGTTTTGAGCTTGCCGCCGATGGTGTGATAGGTGAACCAGGTGTTGCCGTCCTGATCCTGACCGGCTTCACGCACATTCAGCAGGATGTCGTCGCCCAGTTTCACGCCCATTGCCAGCAACACTTCAGCACCGGTGCCTTGCAGCTTGATCTGAGCGTTCAGCGGCTTGGCGCTCTTGGCCATTTCCTCAACGATGAAGCGCCCGCCCGTCATGTTTTCCATGTCGAAGTCGATCTTCGGCGGAGTGAACTCCTCAACGGTCGCCGACAACGGCAGGCCTTGCAGGGTGGCCGCGATGGCCTGTCTTACGCGGTTGGTAAACATTAGAGAACGTCCTCCAGGAACTGCTCGATGATTTCATCGCGGGCGTTGAGTTGATAAACCATGTGTTCGTTCGGCGCGTAGCGGCCGTAGTCGATGACCACGTACCAGGTGCCGTTCTTGTACTTCTCGACGCTGTTGAGTTCCGGGTGCAGATAGACGCTGCCGCCAGGAATGGTTTCGTCGGCGACCAGGGTCTGCAGCCAGTCGTTGATGCGCTTGACCTCCTGATCCATGAACGACTTGGTCAGGTTCTTCGCCATGGCTTTCTGGCCGGCCTTGACCAGCTTGCGGCTGATCGCATCTTCAAGGCCGACGTAGCTGATGAACTTGCCGGTGATCGAGCGGTTACCCAGCAGCGAGAAGCCGCCGAGCACGGTGCGGGCGTAGTAGCTGACGCCGTAGCGGTTGAGCAGATCGCCTTCGGTGGAGGTGTCGAGGATGTTGTATTCAACGACTCGGGACACGTCCTCGGCGTAGGTCACCTGGTTGCCCGGGCTTTCCCACTGCTTGACCTTCGCCAGTGCGGCAATCGCCAGGCTGGACGGTGCGAGGAAGACGTTTTTCTTCGCCGCTTTCGAGTACACCGCCGGCATGTTGTGTACCACCAGGCAACGGTCGAAACCGAGGTCGGCGCCGCCCAGTTCCTGGCTGTAAGTCACTTGATCAGCGACCGAGGCGTCCTTGCCGTCCAGCACCACACGGGCCTTGATGCGCTTGCCGAACGAGGCGAACTCGCTGGCTACCGCTTTGGTGCCGGTGAAGCCCGGCGCGCCGATGATGGTCAGGTCTTCCGGGACACTGCCCAGCGCCGCCAGACCGAGCTTGCGGCCGGTGGCTGGCTCGACACCGCCGATCACTGCGTTGACGGTGTCGGCCGGGCTCGCGCCCGCCTCGACGATCACTACGTAGACCGGCACCTTGACCACTTTGAGGATCTGGTAAACCGCGTGGTACAGGGTGCCCTCTTCGGCACCGGTCGGATCGAGCAGCGCGTGAGTGGTGAAGCTGTTGATGCGGAACGGTGCGTTGCGCGGAATCAGCGGATCGGCTTTCGGCGCGGTGCCGACCAGACCGATGACGTTGTCACCCAGGCCACCCATGGCCTCGGGGGATTCGGTGGCATTGACGGTAATGCCGTTGTGCTCGAAGTTCAGAACCTCAGCCATGGTTAGTCAGCCTTCTTGGCAGCGGCCTTTTTGGCCTGGGTGGATTGGGTTTTCAGTTCCAGTCGACCGGCGCTGTGCAACGCACTGGCCTCGACGTCGAGCAGATCCAGGTCTTGACCGACGCTCGACCAGTGCCCACCGCCGGTGGGGAATGGGACGAGCACGGTGTAGGTTTGGCGGGTTGCCATTTTTCGTTTCTCCATAAACGGGAAAGCCCCTCGTGGGGAGGGGCTGGCGGGTGTTGATTTGTTTTAAGCGGACAAGAAAACGCCCCGGGGTGCAGGGGCGTTTTACTGAAGGTTTGGGACTCGCGTTTCAGGCAAGGAATCTGGCCAGCCCTCGGTCAGCATTTCGTTGCCGAACGTTCCTGCTCGAGCAGACTCGGACAGCGCTTTTTCCCGATCAAAACAGGCCTGAACATGAGACCGTACAGCCTGTGCAATTTGCAGGATCTGTTGAGCTGTCAAATCGACAAACCCGGCAACAGACTTGTAGCTGCAACGATATTCAGGATCGAGCATCGCGGAAACCGCCATTCCAGCAATCAGCGATTGACTGTCACGGGATGAATCGATAATCAAACCGGCGACCACGATACCCGAACCTTCTCGGCGAAATCGCTCCTGCGCAATCAGGTCCAATTGGCGCTTCAAGACCAGCTCGCCGTTCGCAAAACCAAATGAGTTTTCCAGTTCCTGAAGGGTGGGTTCATGGTCGAAGAGTACTTCACCGTCAGCCAATGGCCAGTCCGAGGCGACACATCGAAAGGTCGTCCCCACATTTGAGTAGGCTCTCAACATAGATGACTCCTTAAAAAGTGTATTGGGAGATGTGGACATCGTTTGCACGAGAGACCGACGCATAGAGACGGTAATAGATCGTCTGTGGAGTCGCCATGACCAGGTCCGAGAACGGACTTAGAACACCCAGTCCGACGATTCCACCAATGCCGCATGCTTTCATACCTACTTCGGTAACATCCGGAGAAAGCCCCAGAGAGCCACCGCCCGGAAAATCAGCGCTACCAATGTAATGAATGTAGCCACCGACGGTTTTTGCATTCTTCGGAACAACAGAGGCCAGCGAGATCGGTGTCGGCGACATCGACATGCCGTTTTCCAGCACTACCGTCCGAGCAATGGAAATTGAACGCTGATGTTGAATGCCGGGGTTCATCAATCGACTGGCACCGGTTTGCCACACGCTGACCAGCGCACTGGCGCTATAACCGGCGGGCATATTCGTGCCCGCATAAATTTCAGGAGCGGTACTCAATGTCGCATTGACGCCCAGCAGCTTCGCAACCTTCAACTCGGGGTTGTAGATGACGTAAATCCCGACACTGCCGCTTGCTGGAGCGATACCGGTGTCCATGCCACCTGCACCGACGGTTGTCAGATCGAGCGATAGATTGAGATTCGACAACTTGTACTGCGCGCCCCCCGGTTGCTCGACAATCAGTTGATCAGCAGTAACCGTTGCAACGGAAGCCGCGACAGGCAGCGATACTCTCAGATTACGCATGGCGCCTACTTCCGCACCATTTAGGCGAGCCAGTCTGACTTCAGTAGCTAGAGAGGCAATGTCGATGCTTCCCTGATTGACCGGCGCGTTCCAGGCTTTGATGCACCACATGACGGCGAGGTTGCGCGGGCGCACGGTTTTCCAGTACGAGCCTGTATTGAGGACAGTGACACCGGTGGACGTGTAGTAAATATCGCCTTTGAAATCAGGTGCCGGATCGGCATCAATCGCGTCGGAGTTTCCAATGCCTTGAACGGCTGGCGCCTCGACGTTGTCACCCTGGATCTTCGTACCGGCCTGGTAACTGCCTACGTTTCGCCCGGCGTCGACTCCACGCCCATGATCCCAGCCGCGCAAAAATTCACCACGTGATTCCGGCAAGCGGAAATTACCTACTCCCTCATTGCCTTTGTTGTAAGTGGTACCGAGAAAAGCCGCCAGATCCGGATAAGTCGCAATGCTCTGCACGCTACCATCCAGCTCCAGATAACCTGGCGCGACGATCCCGGTCGGGAATGCCAGAACCGCCCCCACCGGAACAGCGGATTTGAGCCGTTCGACTTCCTTGGCCAGCGCGGCTACATCGATGGTTCCCTGATTGACCGGGGCGTTCCAGGCTTTGATGCACCACATGACAGAGATGTTGCGCGGGCGAGTTTCATTTCCCCCTGCATTGACAGTAGTTGTGGGCGACGTCAGGTTGTTTGAATCAGGCCCTGAAGTTGCCAGATACCCACCCGTAGCGGGAGGTGTTACGACACCGTTAACAACTCCAGCGCCCGTACCCCCAAAAGGGTCAATGTTTGCAGCTACGCTGTCAAAGTACCGGTGACTGTGACTTTTATAATCATCAGCCTGAACGCTACCGACTTGACGTCCCAGGTCGACTCCCCGTCCATGATCCCAACCACGCAAAAACTCCCCACGCGCTTCCGGCAAACGGAAATTCCCGACACCCTCATCACCCTTATTGAACTTGCCGCCCAGATAAGCGCTCAAGTCCGGGTAAGTCGCACTGCTCTTGACGCTGTTATCCAGCTCCAGAAAACCCGGCGGCGGTGCATCCACCGGGAACGCGACAATCGAACCCACCGGCAATGCCGATGCCTTGGCAATCAACGCCTCGACTTCAGCCTTGGTGTAGGAATCCTTGATGCCAAAACCGGCCAACGTTTCAGGATTGGCCCCAGCCGTAGCGCGACCATATTCATCAACCGTCAGACTTTTGTAAGTCCCGGCAGCAATCCCGGTGCGCCCCGCCAGCATCTTGAAATTCAATGCAGTAGTGCCAAGGGTGATCGGCGCATTGGTCGTCAGGTACCACAGCGAATCACCGTTGGTCGTACCCTCTTCCACCATGACCGTCAGGCCCGGCGTGACCTTGGCGCTGGTATTGGCATCCGCCGCCCGCACCCAGTCGCCATTGGCGACGATCCACAGGCCGTTGTCCTTGGCCAGGGTCTGGTTCGCCAGCAAAACGCGGTCACCGGCAATCACGGCCACGCCGTCGATCTGTTGCGCACCGTTCAGCACGATGTTGGTAGAGGCCGCGACGCGCACCGATTGCTTGCCATCGAGTTTGCCGAGTTCTTCAGCGAGGTAACTCATGACCCAGGCACGCGTGGCCTTGACGACGGTGTCATCGATCAGCAGCGTTACCAACGACGCATTGCTGGTCTCGAAAATCGAGCGAATGTAGAACTCTTTACCCGACCCCGACGTCGCCAGCACCGGCTTGAACGACTCCGGGTATTTGACGATGGCGTAGAGAATCCCGGTATCGGTCCACAGCCCCGCTTCTCGCACGTACCAACCGCCAACGTCCGGCGGAATGGTCACTTCGGCGAGCAGCCAGCTCGGGTTCTTCTCGTCCTGGAACAGGGCGTTGAGCGGCCCGCGCCAGACTTCGCGTTTCAGCGCGGTGGCGGTCGCGGCCGGGTTGTAGACCGCGCCGCCGCCGTCGCCGACGGAAATCTGCGTCAGCTTGATCGGCACGCCCGCGGCCTTGCACGCCGTTTCGTAGGCAATCCCTGCGTTGGTGAGCAGGGTGTAATAGTCAGCCATTCAGGCCCCCTGAGGATAAATAGTGGATGTTTCGACGGTGTACATCGCGGCGGCCATGAACGCCTCGCCAGAGGTTTCGAGCCCTTCGATGAACACCGGATAAACCGTCGTCAGCTCACCGCAAAAGGTCGCGGCGGCGATGGAGTGACTGCCGAACGCGCTCAAGCCAACTGTTACCGAGAGAATGTCCCGTTCGCTCTTGGCATCGGCAAGGCGTCGGTCGAGACGGGCGTCGATTTCTGCGCTGTAGGGTTGCTCGCTGAAGGCCCGCACGGAGAAGCTGTAAGGCACGCCGGGCGGCGTCTGTTCGTACCAAGCGCGTACTTCGGGGCGTAGTTGCAAACCCTTGGCCGCGTTTTCCAACGCCTTGCGAGTACCGGCCTGGCGCGCGGTGGGCCAGGCCAGTTCGACGGTCAGGCGCTTTTCCGCTTCCGGTGCGCTGGTGCTCCATTCGGCGACACCGCGATCCGCTGCCAGATACGGCAGGAATGCGACCGGTGTTTCGCTCGGATTCATCAGTTCGGGGAACGGCGGCGCGATGCGATCCAGCAGTGCGCCGAAGCCCAGATCCAGTCCACGTTCGAGTGGAGAGCTGTTGGCCGGCAGCAACGTCGGGCTATGCGTTGGCTCACTCATAGCGTCAGCACCTCGACTTCGACCGCCGTGCAGTACGGCGCCTCGAAGGCGCTGGTGATGATCGGCTCAAGCGGTTCAAGAATCTGCAGTTGCACGGCGCCAGCGCTGTGCAACGTGTAGTCGATCCAGCTCGGATCGACCCGCCCTTCCAGGCGATGACAACTGTCGGCGTAGGCCTGCAATTGCTGTTGTGCGGCAACTTTGGTCAGGCCCGAGTCGGGGCCGGAATTGATCTTCGCCACCACGCGAATCTTGTAGCGGTGAATGTCGGCAGCCTTGACCGTGACGAGGTCGGTTTCCGGTCGCACATCAGGGCGGGCGAAGTGTTGACGCACGCCTTCCAGCAACGCTGCAGACGGAGTGCCATCGCCGTCGCGGGACAACACTGTGACCTGCACCTCACCCGGCGCCGTGCGGCGACCGTTGCCGTCCTTGACCTGTGCGGCGAGGCCGTCCGGGTTGAAGGTGTAGGTGACGTTCACCACACCGCCATCGCTGGATTCGACCTTCACCGTTGGCCGTTCACCGAGGGTGAATACCTCGCGGCGATACTGCATTCGCGAACCCGCAGCCGGGGCATGCGGCGCCAGGTAATAGCGCAGCCGGGCGTCGTCATCACTTTCATAAATCGGCGGTACCGGCGGGAAGGCTGCCGGGTCGCCCGCGTCGAGCAACTGCCTTTCAAGGCCCATGTCCGCCAGCCGTGCATCGAGGTTGCTGCCAGTGGCCCACCACGCCAGCATCTGCTTGATGCGGGCGTTGTATTTGCGTTCGTGGGTTTGCAGTCGTACGCAGAAAGCCTCAAGCGCCAGGGTCAGCAATTCGCTCTCGTTTTCCAGGCTGGTCTTGAGTTTCGCCGCGCTGTCCGGCGCTCGGGCGCCGACGTACTCGACGACGAAGGTCTTGAACTCGGCGAGCAGGTCTTCGAAGGCGTCGACGGTGATCAGCGCCGGTTCGGCCAATTGATTCTGGCCGGGGATCAACATGCTCATGTCACGACCTCGAATGTCTGTTGACGGTTTTTCCAGGTGCCGGCGAAGCGCAGCAGCAGGCCCGCGCCCTGGCGGCTGGCGACGATCACGCTCGGCTGAAAATCGCTGATCCCGTTCTGCGCGTTGTAGAACGCCTGAGCCGCGTGGCTCTGGGCCAGAAGCAGAACGTCGTCACCGAGGTTCTGCCCCAGCAGCGTCGGGATCAGCGAGCCATAAAGGGGCCTTTTTTGCCGGGTGCCCAGCGGCGTGGTCAGGGCCCGGGTCGCGCGCTGCACAAACTGCAGCCAGTCGTCGACCGTGGCCCCGGAGTCTCTATCGATTCCGATCATGGGAAGCTCTTGATTCAGGGGCTGATGACGCGGCCCTGGTGATCCACCAACGGGCCGCTGAAGTGCACGCCCGAGGCGTCGATGCTCAGGCCGACCGCGCCCAGTTGCAGGCTGATCAACTGCGGCGTCATCGTCAGTTGCGCCGGGCCGATGCTCAGTGCAAGCGACTCGCGAGAGCCACTGAATGCGGCCGGGCCGTTTTGCCAATGCAGGGTATGCGTGGCGTCGTCGTAGCCGCTTTCAGTGCCGTCGACATGCACCCGGCGCGTCAGCGTCGGAACCGTCGCCGTCGGTGGAAAGCGCTCACTGTTCAAGCCGAACAACGCCACGCTTTGAGCGCCACTTTCACCGCTGCCGTAGTTGAGCAGCAGACACTGCTCGCCCACGCTCGGAATCCGCGATTCGCTCTGCGCTCCGGCGCTAGGGTTGAAGAATTTGATGGCTGGCGTCAGCAATCCTCCGTGGCTGACTTGGCAAGTGTTGCTCGCCGCATCGACTGCCTGACACACGCCGATGCGACAGAAACTCTCGGCACGGCGGTGCAGGTCGTCGATCTCCGCTTCCATCTCCGCCAGCCGCTCGATGATCGGCCCCAGTTGCATGCGCAGTAATGCGTCGAACATCGGTCAGGCCTCCAGCGCGGTGTATTGGTCGGGGTCGTCGATGTTGCTGACTTCCCAGGTACGGGCGAATTTTGGCGTACCGAGCGGGTCGTCGAGCAGCGTCGGGCCAAGGTAGAGGGTCTGCGTGAAAGTCAGGGTCCACGCCTTGTATGGCTGGTCGGCGCGTGTGAGCACTGACGGCAAACCATCAATGTTCATCGGCAGATCACATTGAGCGCCGGGCAGGTTCCAGCGGTTGTCGGTGATCAGGTTTTTCAGTACGGCGATCAGATCGCACGCGGCAAATGCACTCGCAGAAAGTGCCGGAATGACTTGCAGCGACACCGTCATGACGTGGGCGATACGTCCGTCGGCGCCACGCACTCCGGGCGCATTACGGTCGAAGTCGATCAACGCCCAGGCCTGAGCGCCGGGAGCGGTGAAGTCGTCGTGATTGCCAACCTGCAGATTCAGGCCGGCGCTGTTGCGCAAGGTTGTCGCCATCGCCGTGAACAGCTGCGAAGGCTGCTGGATCGGTGCGGGCATGCATAACCTCCTTTTCAAATGTCCACGCGCAGCCCCGCCGCATCAGTTGCAGCGAGGCAGGAAAGTGTTGAGTTACTGGGGATCGCGCGGCGGGGGAACTTCGCAGACGCCGATGCGCTTGGCGGCCCAGCGTTCGTAGAGACCGATGGCGACGTCGGCACCGGCCATGGCGGTCAGGCAACCGAAGGCACCCGCGGCCCAGATGGATAATCCGGCGGCATACAGCAGCATGATCGCCGAGACGCCGCAGATCATGCAGGCACCGGAGCGCAGGGCCAGACGCCGCAGCAATGACCAGCCACGAGCGCCCTCCTTGTCGGCGCGCCACATTTCGCCGGACACCCCGCCCACCACGGCAAGGAGGATGACCAGCCAGATAGGCATGTCCGCCAACGCTTGTTGCTCGTTTGTCATGTCACGCCTCCTGTAAGTGCGGATGAATAAAGAACGGTGAAAAGCCAACCCACGCTGCTCCCCGGTTGTGGGCGCTACAGGCGCTCAACAATGACGTTATCGATAAAGGCAAAGTTGGCGTTCGGGTTTTGCTCGTTGAAAAACGCGAGCGTTGTCTGCGCTGTGATGGCGGTGAATTCGTAAGTGATGGTGCTCCACTCCACTGCAACACCTTTAGCCGTCGGGGTATTGAACGTCGACGTTTGCCCGGCCACTTTGACGTGGATGACACCGTCACCGGAGCGGCTGGCAAACCGCGAATTACCTGCGCTGAAGGTGAGTCGGTACTTCGCCCCGATGGTCGTGGCGAAGTTCTGTTGAATCCCGCCACCATTGCCATAAACATAATTGGCCAGATCTACGATCATCACGCCGTCGGCTGCGACGGAGCCGCCAATTGCATTTGGCATGTTGAAGTACTCGGCACCGGACAGAAAGGTTGTCCAGCCGGTGATCGCATTGGTTTTGGCGGGAGTGTCCAGAATGCAGCCACCACCGCAGGTCGACTGTTCAAAACTGCCGTTGACCAACAAGTTGGCTGCCAGCACATTCGTGCCTGCACCGAGCAACATTGCGCTGGCCAGGAACGGAGCAAGATATTTCTTAAACATATTCGGGTTTCTCTTCCGTGAAAGGATTGATGGGTAATGCCTCAGGGGTTATTGCGAACAAGGTAGGCATTCCAAAAAGCCCGGCAATTACGCCGGGCTTTTCAGTAATGCGTTCCTTCGCCTTCCTTCAAATCCTGTATCCGAGAAGGAAGCTGACTTTTCGGCGCTACTGGCGCGGTACGAGTCCATTCAAATTGTTTTTCCGACCGCGGTCCCTGCCCGCCGGATAACTGCTCTTGGTGCTTTACGCTGCACACCCGGGTCAGTTGCCAACCCTCTGAACCGTTGAGGCCGGTTCATCGCTGCCTGTTCTTGTGGAACTAAAGAGCTGTTGTTGCCAGCCGCTTTGTCGAGCGGCTTGGTGGCAAGAATATGCATGGATGCATATACAGTCAATGCATAAATGCATTTATTTATGCACAAGAAATGCACGGGCTCATGCAGGCCGCATAAATCAAGGCGCCGAGGGTTTTGTTCAGGCGAAAAAAAACCCGCCATGAGGCGGGTTTCCTATGACCGGTGAAATCTATCGGGCGTACATGCCCCACCAGAAGACATGACCGAGGATGACGATCTGCTCGTCCTGCATATCCTGGAAGCTGTAGTCCTCGTCCGGATGTTCATCGCGGTTGAAACTGCGCAGACGGATACCGGTCGGCAGGCGATAGAGCTGCTTCACGCGCAACTGACCGTTGTGATTGATCGCGTACAGATCGCCATCGATGATGTCGCCGATCCCGCACTTGCCGGCGTTCACTCCGACCGTGGCGCCATCCCGCAACACCGGCATCATGCTGTTACCGCGCACTGTCACGCATTTGGCCTGGTCGAACTGCACACCGTTATGACGCAGGCTGCGCTTGCCGAAGCGCAGGCTAGAGCGTTCGCTCTCTTCGATGACGAATCTTCCTGATCCAGCAGCCAATTCAACCTCACGAAGAAAGGGCACCGACACCTCGTCGTCATCGACAGGGGTATCGTCGTCCCACAGGCTTATGTCCTTGAGTTCCGCATGCATGTCATCGCGCGCGCCACCGGTCGCGATCGCGACATCGGCGCGACCGCGCAATTGATCAGTGCTCACATTGAAGTATTCGGCGATCTTCGAGATGTGTTTATCCGAAGGATCGACGATCTTCCCGCTGAGAATCCGCGAGAGCGTTGATTGAGGCACGCCGGTGCGACGGTGGAGCTCCGTGGGGGAGATCCCGTGCTGGTCGAGCAGTGCTCTTAAGACGGAGGATACGTTGCGTTTTTGCATAACGCGCATAGTGCTTGAAGTTTTTTCCGAAGACAAATGCTGATTTGCATAAATCGTGCATAAATCACAATTAAACGCAGAAAGTGTCAGCCGGCCGTCATGCCTGCGTCGAGCCGACCGCCCATGGTAACCTTGCGTCCATCGCGGAAAAGCCCGGCGGTTGCCCTCGCTTTTGCCCTACATCATTTAACGAGTTACCTGACAATCCGATGAATAAAGCCGTCTCCGACCTGTCCTCCCACACCCCGATGATGCAGCAGTACTGGCGCCTGAAGAATCAGCACCCGGATCAGCTGATGTTCTATCGCATGGGCGACTTCTACGAGATCTTCTATGAAGACGCAAAGAAGGCAGCCAAGTTGCTCGACATCACCCTGACTGCGCGCGGCCAGTCGGCAGGGCAAGCGATCCCGATGTGCGGGATTCCTTACCACGCGGCGGAAGGTTACTTGGCGAAACTGGTCAAGCTCGGCGAGTCGGTGGTGATCTGCGAGCAGGTCGGCGACCCGGCCACCAGCAAGGGCCCGGTGGAACGTCAGGTGGTGCGGATCATCACCCCGGGTACGGTCAGCGATGAGGCGTTGCTGGATGAGCGCCGCGACAACCTGATCGCAGCGGTGCTGGGCGATGAGCGCCTGTTCGGTCTGGCAGTGCTGGACATCACCAGCGGCAACTTCACTGTGCTGGAGATCAAGGGCTGGGAGAACCTGCTGGCGGAACTGGAGCGGGTCAACCCGGTGGAACTGCTGATCCCGGACGATTGGCCGAAAGACCTGCCGGCGGAAAAACGCCGTGGTGTGCGTCGTCGCGCGCCGTGGGATTTCGAGCGCGATTCGGCGTTGAAAAGTCTCTGCCAGCAGTTTTCCACACAAGACCTGAAAGGCTTCGGTTGCGAAACCCTGACCCTGGCCATCGGCGCCGCTGGTTGCTTGCTGGCCTATGCCAAGGAAACCCAGCGCACCGCCCTGCCCCATCTGCGCAGCCTGCGTCATGAGCGTCTGGACGACACCGTGGTGCTCGACGGCGCGAGCCGCCGCAACCTCGAACTCGATACCAACCTGGCTGGCGGGCGCGACAATACGTTGCAATCGGTGGTCGATCGTTGCCAGACCGCGATGGGCAGCCGCCTGCTGACCCGTTGGCTGAACCGTCCGCTGCGTGATTTGACCGTGCTGCTGGCGCGGCAGACCTCGATCACTTGCCTGCTCGACGGCTACCGCTTCGAAAAACTCCAGCCGCAGCTCAAGGAAATCGGCGACATCGAGCGGATTCTGGCGCGGATCGGCCTGCGCAACGCGCGCCCCCGTGACCTCGCTCGCCTGCGCGATGCCCTCGGTGCCCTGCCGCAACTGCAAGTGGCGATGACCGACCTGGAAGCGCCGCACCTGCAGCGCCTGGCAGCCACCACCAGCACCTACCCGGAACTGGCGGCGCTGCTGGAAAAAGCCATCATCGACAACCCGCCTGCGGTGATCCGCGACGGCGGCGTGTTGAAAACCGGTTACGACAGCGAACTCGACGAGCTGCAGTCGTTGAGCGAAAACGCCGGCCAGTTCCTCATCGACCTCGAAGCCCGGGAAAAGGCCCGCACCGGTCTGGCCAACCTGAAAGTCGGCTACAACCGCATTCACGGCTACTTCATCGAACTGCCGAGCAAGCAAGCCGAATCGGCTCCAGCCGATTACATCCGGCGCCAGACGCTCAAGGGCGCCGAGCGTTTCATCACGCCCGAGCTGAAAGAATTCGAGGACAAGGCGCTGTCAGCCAAGAGCCGTGCCCTCGCCCGTGAGAAAATGCTCTACGAGGCGTTGCTGGAAGATCTGATCAGCCAACTGCCACCGCTGCAGGACACGGCCGGCGCTTTGGCGGAACTGGACGTACTGAGCAACCTTGCTGAACGTGCGCTGAACCTTGACCTGAACTGCCCGCGTTTCGTCAGCGAGCCGTGCATGCGCATCACCCAAGGGCGTCACCCGGTGGTTGAGCAGGTGCTGACCACGCCGTTCGTGGCCAACGACCTGAGCCTGGATGACAACACCCGGATGCTGGTGATCACCGGGCCGAACATGGGCGGTAAATCCACCTACATGCGCCAAACCGCATTGATCGTGCTGCTGGCGCATATCGGCAGTTTTGTCCCGGCGGCCAGTTGCGAGTTGTCGCTGGTGGACCGGATCTTCACCCGGATCGGCTCCAGCGACGACCTGGCCGGCGGCCGTTCGACCTTCATGGTCGAGATGAGCGAAACCGCCAACATCCTGCACAACGCCACCGAACGCAGTCTGGTGCTGATGGACGAAGTCGGTCGCGGCACCAGCACCTTCGACGGTCTGTCGCTGGCATGGGCCGCTGCCGAGCGCCTGGCACATCTGCGTGCCTATACTTTATTTGCCACACACTATTTCGAACTGACCGTGTTGCCGGAAGCCGAGCCGCTGGTGGCCAACGTGCACCTCAACGCGACCGAGCACAACGAGCGCATCGTGTTCCTGCACCACGTCTTGCCGGGACCTGCCAGCCAAAGCTACGGCCTGGCCGTGGCGCAACTGGCCGGCGTACCGAGCGAAGTCATCGTGCGTGCCCGTGAGCATCTGAGCCGACTGGAAGACACCGCATTGCCGCACGAAGCGCCGAAGCCTGCCATCAAAGGCAAACCGGCGGCCCCTCAGCAAAGCGACATGTTTGCCAGCCTGCCGCATCCGGTACTGGACGAATTGGCGAAAGTGGATCTCGATGACCTGACCCCGCGTCGAGCACTCGAATTGTTATATGCACTTAAGAACCGGATCTAAGCAGCAAAGAACCGGATATAACGCAAACGGCTTCAAGCTGTTAGAATCTCGCGCGGTTCGGGATGCTGCCGGTTAATAGCCTGGCTGGCAGACATCGCTCCCGAACCTGGCGACCCCAACCGTGAAGGGGCTACGCTGCCGCCGCCTGAGGAGAAAATTAGAAATGACCTTCGTCGTCACCGACAACTGCATCAAGTGCAAGTACACCGACTGCGTAGAAGTCTGTCCGGTGGACTGCTTTTACGAAGGCCCGAACTTCCTGGTGATTCACCCGGACGAGTGCATCGACTGCGCCCTGTGCGAACCGGAATGCCCGGCCGTCGCGATTTTCTCCGAGGACGAAGTCCCGGAAGAGATGCAGGAGTTCATTCAGCTGAACGTTGAATTGGCTGAAATCTGGCCGAACATCACCGAGAAGAAAGAATCGCTGCCGGATGCCGAAGAGTGGGATGGCGTCAAAGGCAAGATCAAAGACCTCGAACGCTGATCTGTCGCGCGTTACGAAAAGGCCCCTTGCGGGCCTTTTTGCTTTTGCGGGTTTTACTTTTCTACAGGCAAAAAAAGGGGCGGTTTGACCCGCCCACATTTTTCCCTATTCCCTGTATTCCTTTTCATCGTCCTGATGAATCGCGTCCTGCGATGTCCGTTCCCCTCTTCCTTGAAGGGCGTGTCTGTCCGTCGACACAGTGCTGATATTAGAGAGTTCCCTGCCGAGAGCAATCGGCCTCAAAGGCTGAAGATCGCTGTCATAAGCACTTCATATTATTAAATAAGCTTTAAAATCAATTAGTTAAATACGTTCACCGAGAGCAATCGACGTCTACCGTCCTGCAAAAATAGGGAACGCTTACGAGAGAGTAAGCCAAGGCTTACGTCGCGAGACTACAAACGATGGAAATGCTGACCATTTGTCCGGCAATGAACGATGTGGGAGCTTGCTCCCGCCGGGTTGCGCAGCAACCCCTGAGATTCATGAGCGCTGCGCACTCAAGCGGGAGCAAGCTCCCTCACCACAGACCGTCTTCAGCCGATATCCGAGCAATAAAAAAGCCCCGAACCAGTCGGGGCTTTTTTATGGACGGTTGCCAGAGGCGCTTACTGAAACAGCGACTCGCTCGACAGGCCATTCTTCTCAAGGATTTCACGAAGGCGCTTGAGGCCCTCTACCTGGATCTGCCGCACCCGCTCCCGAGTCAGGCCGATCTCCAGGCCTACATCCTCCAGCGTGCTGCTCTCATGGCCGCGCAGGCCAAAGCGGCGAACGACCACCTCACGCTGCTTGTCGGTCAGTTCCGAGAGCCATTGATCGATGCTCTGCGACAGGTCGTCATCCTGCAGCAGTTCGCATGGATCGGTCGGACGGTCATCCGTCAGGGTGTCCAGCAGGGTTTTATCCGAATCCGGACCCAGCGAGACATCGACCGAAGAAACCCGCTCGTTCAGGCCAAGCATGCGCTTGACCTCGCCCACCGGTTTTTCCAGCAGGTTGGCGATTTCTTCGGGTGAAGGTTCGTGATCGAGCTTTTGCGTCAACTCGCGTGCGGCCCGCAGGTACACGTTGAGCTCCTTGACCACATGGATCGGCAGCCGGATGGTCCGGGTCTGATTCATGATCGCACGCTCGATGGTCTGACGAATCCACCAGGTGGCGTAGGTCGAGAAGCGGAAGCCGCGCTCGGGATCGAACTTTTCCACCGCTCGGATCAAGCCGAGGTTGCCCTCTTCGATCAGGTCCAGCAGCGACAGCCCCCGATTGACATAACGCCGGGCGATCTTCACGACCAGCCGCAGGTTACTTTCAATCATGCGCTTGCGCCCGGCAGGGTCGCCACTTTGCGACAGACGCGCAAAATGAACTTCTTCCTCCGGGGAGAGCAGTGGTGAAAAGCCGATTTCGTTGAGATACAGCTGCGTGGCATCGAGTGCCCGAGTGTAGTCGATGTACTTGTGTTGTTTAAGTGAAGCGGAGTGTTTGGATTTGGAACGAACGGAAGGTGGAGCAGCCCCTTCATCATTCGACATCGAAGATTCCGAATCGATGCCGGCCTCCATAAGGAGAACCTCATCGTCGATGTCAAACTCCGGCACTTCTTTACTGAGAGCCATTGTTATAGTCCTTTGGTGAGTTCGACCCCAAGCTCAAGCGACGCCTTTATCCTTGGCAGCGCTGGAGCCTGTCCCCTCTACGCGACGGAACAGGCTGGCCTCAAATCAACGTCTGGGCAGGAACTGCAGCGGATCTACAGGTTTACCTTGTCGGCGAATCTCAAAATGCAGTTTCACCCGGTCTGTACCCGTTGACCCCATTTCGGCAATTGTCTGTCCGACTTTGACCTGCTGCCCCTCCCGTACCAACAGCCTGCGGTTATGTCCGTAGGCACTGACGTAGGTTTCGCTGTGTTTGATGATGACTAATTCGCCGTAGCCCCTTAAGCCACTCCCGGCGTAAACCACCGTCCCATCAGACGCAGCTAAAACAGGCTGTCCCAAATCTCCGGCGATATCAATTCCTTTATTCAAACTACCGTTTGAAGAGAATTTTCCAATCAGAATGCCATTAGATGGCCATCCCCAGCCGGTCGGGGCTGGCCCCGGTGGAGGCAGCGGAGCCGGGGCCGGTTTGCTGGCGACGGACGGTGCAGCCCCCGCAGAGCCGGCGCCGGAACCGGTCACCGTCGTGGTTGTAGTGCCATTCGCCTGACGCCGGATTACCGTGGTTTTGCTCGACGAAGACGGCGAAGAGCTGCTGTTGCTGACCACCGCCGTCGGCGTTGAGCCGGTGCGGCCATCAAAGCGAATTGTCTGACCCGGGTGGATCGTATACGGCGTAGGAATATTGTTCCGGGCCGCGAGGGCTTTGTAGTCCCAGCCGTAGCGAAAAGCGATGGAAAACAGCGTATCGCCCGGACGGACTACATACTGCCCGGTCGTTACCGCAGGGCGTTGAGCCGCCGCACTGTTGCGATCGACCACCCGCACATTGCTCGATTTGGTGCTGGAGCAACCGACCAGCAAGGTGCTCAATACAAGGCCAGTCACCAGGCGCTGAAAGCTCGTGTTACCCATACGCTGCGCAATGACTGTGAGACTCACCCGCCGCTCCCTTTGTGGTGGCTGAAATATGTGGAATGCCGAATCGCGGCAAGTAGTGTCGCAAGTATAACGGGCCGAATGGGCTTTACCGTTAAAGATGCGAAAACGCTTCACGCACACGTTTGCCCTTGGGCAATTGATAGCGTTTAAACCCTCACTGACGGTGTAAGACACAGGCCAGCGCAAGGAATTCAGCGCGCGCAAATAAATGCTCAGGCCAACGGACCATTGAGCAATGGCACGAAGCGCACCGCCCCCAGCACGTGACGGGAAAAGCCGTGTTCTTCACGCACGATCAGCATCAGTTGCTGCACTTCTCCGGAGCCGACCGGAATCACCATCCGCCCGCCCGGTGCCAGTTGATCGAGCAACGCCTGCGGAACGTCAGTCGCGACTGCGGTGACGATGATGCCATTGTACGGCGCCAACGCCGGCCAGCCTTCCCAGCCATCGCCCCAGCGGAACACCACGTTGCGCAGGTTCAACTCGACCAGGCGTTCCTTGGCCCGGTCCTGCAGGACCTTGATGCGCTCGACCGAGAACACCCGCTCAACCAGTTGCGACAGCACCGCCGTCTGATAGCCCGAACCGGTACCGATTTCCAGAACCTTGTCCAAAGGCCCTGCCTCCAGCAGCAGCTCGCTCATGCGCGCCACCATATAAGGCTGGGAGATGGTCTGGTTGTGGCCAATCGGCAGCGCGGTATCTTCATAGGCACGGTGCGCCAGCGCTTCATCGACAAACAGATGACGCGGCGTACGGCGGATCACTTCCAGCACCTTGGCGTTGGACAGGCCTTCTTCATAGAGGCGCTGGATAAGACGTTCGCGCGTACGCTGCGACGTCATGCCGATGCCGCTGCGCATTCTGTCTTCGTGTTCACGAGCCATTAGCGCAGTCCCTCCAGCCAGCCGTCGAGATGCCTGAAGGCATCGTTGAAGGTGCGATCGAGCTGCAGCGGGGTAATGGAAACGTAGCCCTGCATCACGGCATGAAAGTCGGTGCCTGGCCCGCCGTCTTCGGCATCGCCGGCAGCGGCAATCCAGTAACCGGCCTTGCCACGCGGGTCGACCACTTTCATGGGTGCTGCGGCGCGGGCGCGATGGCCCAGACGGGTCAGTTGAATGCCACGAATATGGTCGATCGGCAGATTGGGAATGTTCACGTTCAGCACCGTGCGCGGTGGCAGGTCCAGCCCGGCATGGGCCTCGACCAGTTTGCGCGCGAAATGTGCAGCTGTCGCCAGATTGTCCACCTGGCGCGAACACAGCGAGAACGCGAACGAAGGACGCTCGAGAAAGCGCCCTTCGAGGGCGGCGGCCACCGTGCCGGAATACAGCACGTCATCGCCGAGGTTGGCGCCGAGGTTGATCCCGGAAACCACCATGTCCGGCTCGCGCTCCAGCAGGCCGTTGAGGCCCAGATGCACGCAGTCGGTCGGTGTTCCGTTGAGGCTGATGAAACCATTGGCCAGGTATTGCGGGTGCAGCGGACGGTCGAGCGTCAGCGAACTGCTGGCGCCGCTTTTGTCCTGCTCCGGGGCGATAACCACGCATTCGGTGTAATCCGCCAGCGCAGCATAAAGCGCGGCGAGACCGGGTGCGGTTACCCCATCGTCGTTAGAAATCAGAATACGCATGGGCTGTCCGTCTGCCCCACCGGCACCAGATCAACGAGTTCGCGCACCAATACGGTGGCGAAGCATCCGGCCGGGAGGACGAATTCCAGTTGCAGAATGTCAGGCTGGGGATAATGCCACGACAACCCGCCAATGGGCAGCCGCAGGATGCGACGTTCGTGGCTCATTCCGGCATTGATCAGCCAATCGCGCAGATCCGCCTCACGCTCGGCAATCCCCTGCTCCAGATCATGGACAGCGCCGGCGGCCGGTGAGTCACCTTCGCCCCACTGCGGGCCGGTCGGGTGCAGGTCGAGAATCGCCAGGCGCGGATCGCTGCATTCGGCCTCACCGGCCGGGAAAAAACTGCGGCTGTCGGTGAACGCCAGCAGATCGCCGACTTGCGCCTGCTGCCAGGTGCCATCGGCCACCCGCGCCGCCAGCACTTGATTGAACAGAAAACTGCGCGCCGTCGACAGCAGCCGCGAGCGCACATTGCGCTGCTCCGGCAATGCCTTGCGCGCCGCCCACGCACGCGCATCGACGACGTTGCCGCCGTCATGGCCGAAACGCTGGGCGCCGAAATAATTGGGAATGCCTTGCCTGGCGATCCGTTGCAGACGCTGCTCGATTGCGTCCTTGTCGCCGGCGAACTGGGTCAGGCGCAAGGTGAAACCGTTGGCCGAATGCGCGCCGCGTTGCAGCTTGCGTTTGTGGCGCGTGGTCTTGAGGATCTTCAGCGTGTCGTTTTCCGCCGCCGACAGATCCGGATCAGCCTTGCCCGGCAGTTGCACACTGAACCACTGACGAGTCAACGCCTGACGATCCTTGAGCCCGGCATAACTGACGGTGCGCAACGGCACGCCAGCCGCCTTGGCAATCCGCCGCGCTGCCTCTTCGGTGTTCAGACCGCGTTTTTCCACCCAGATCCACAGGTGTTCGCCATCGCCGCTGAACGGGATGTCGAGCACTTCATCGACCTGAAAATCTTCGGCGATGGCTTTCAGAACCGCAGTGCCGAGGGGTTCGCCATAGGCGCGCGGGCCGAGCAGTTGCAATTCGTTCATGCGCGCAGCAACAAGGCAACGGAATGCACGGCGATGCCTTCTTCGCGACCGACAAAGCCGAGCTTTTCGGTGGTGGTAGCTTTCACGTTCACTTGATCCAGTTCAACTTGCAGATCGGCGGCGATCAACGCTCGCATCGCTTCGATATGCGGGGCCATTTTCGGTGCCTGGGCGACGATGGTGTTGTCGACGTTGCCGACTTTCCAGCCCTTGGCGTGGATCAGCGCGACCACATGACGCAGCAGCACGCGGCTGTCGGCGCCCTTGAATTGCGGGTCAGTGTCCGGAAAATGTTTGCCGATATCACCCAGCGCGGCCGCGCCGAGCAAGGCATCGCTCAAGGCGTGCAGCAGGACGTCACCGTCGGAGTGAGCGAGCAGCCCGAAGCTGTGTGCAATGCGCACGCCGCCCAGAGTAATGAAATCGCCTTCAGCGAAACGGTGCACATCGTAGCCGTGGCCAATACGCATAAAAAAACGCCCCGATTTTTGTCAGGGCGTGATTCTACCTGCATTAACCGCGCAGGGCGCGTGCGTGATGCTGCAAGTGGTCATCTATGAAGCTTGAGATGAAGAAATAGCTGTGGTCGTAGCCCGGCTGCAGGCGCAACGTCAGCGGATGACCCGCTTGTTTTGCCGCTTGTTGCAGGGCCTGGGGCTTGAGCTGGTTTTCGAGGAAGTCGTCGCGATCACCCTGATCGACCAGTAACGGCAGTTTTTCGCCGGCCTCGGCAATCAGCGCGCAAGCATCCCATTCTTTCCACTTCGAACGGTCTTCACCCAGATAACGCGAGAACGCCTTCTGTCCCCATGGGCAATCCATCGGATTGTTGATCGGCGAAAACGCCGAGACCGACTGGTAACGCCCCGGATTGCGCAGCGCACAAACCAAAGCGCCGTGGCCGCCCATTGAATGGCCGCTGATGCTGCGTTTGTCCGACGCCGGGAAATGCGCTTCAACCAATGAAGGCAATTCCTGCACGACATAGTCATGCATCCGATAGTGCCGCGCCCATGGTTCCTGCGTGGCATTCAGGTAGAACCCGGCGCCGAGGCCGAAATCCCAGGCGCCATCCGGATCACCCGGCACATCCGGGCCGCGCGGACTGGTGTCCGGTGCGACGATGATCAGGCCAAGTTCGGCGGCCATGCGCATCGCGCCGGCCTTTTGCATGAAGTTCTCGTCGGTGCAGGTCAGACCGGACAGCCAGTAGAGCACTGGCAACTTGCCGCCCTGCTCCGCTTGCGGCGGCAGGTACACGGCAAACACCATGTCGCAGCCGAGCATGTCGGAACGGTGGCGATAGCGCTTGTGCCAGCCGCCGAAACTTTTCTGACAGGAGATATTTTCCAGACTCATGTAAAGACTCCTACGCGGCCCCGGCTATAAACCTTCAAGGTCTGTAGCCGTAGCGTCGCGAATGATCAGAAATGAATGACGGTACGGATGCTCTTGCCTTCGTGCATCAGATCGAAGGCCTTGTTGATATCTTCCAGACCCATGGTGTGGGTAATGAAAGTATCCAGCGGAATCTCGCCGCTCTGCGCCATGTCAACGTAGCTTGGCAACTCGGTACGACCACGCACGCCGCCAAATGCCGAACCACGCCAGACGCGACCGGTCACCAGCTGGAACGGACGGGTCGAAATTTCCTGACCGGCACCGGCAACACCGATGATCACCGATTCGCCCCAGCCCTTGTGGCAGCATTCCAGCGCCGCGCGCATCAGTTGCACGTTGCCGATGCATTCAAAGGAGAAGTCGACGCCGCCATCGGTCATGTCGACGATCACTTCCTGGATCGGACGATCGAAGTCTTTCGGGTTGACGCAATCGGTGGCGCCCAACTGCTTGGCGATCTCGAACTTGGCCGGGTTGATGTCGATGGCGATGATCCGCGCAGCCTTGGCTTTAACCGCACCAATGACGGCCGACAGACCGATGCCGCCCAGACCGAAAATCGCCACGGTGTCACCCGGCTTGACCTTGGCGGTGTTGATCACCGCACCGATACCGGTGGTCACGCCGCAACCGAGCAGGCAGACCTTTTCCAGCGGCGCGTCCTTGGCGATTTTCGCCACGGAGATTTCCGGCAGTACGGTGTATTCCGAGAACGTCGAAGTACCCATGTAGTGGAAAATCGTTTGGCCCTTGTAGGAAAAGCGCGAAGTGCCGTCCGGCATCAGACCTTTGCCCTGAGTAGCGCGAATCGCCTGACACAGGTTGGTCTTGCCCGACTTGCAGAATTTGCACTGGCCGCATTCCGGGGTGTACAGCGGAATCACGTGGTCACCGACGGCGACCGAGGTGACGCCCTCGCCGATCGCTTCAACGATTGCGCCACCTTCGTGGCCAAGGATCGACGGGAAGATGCCTTCCGGATCTGCGCCGGACAGGGTGTAGGCGTCAGTGTGGCAAACCCCGGAAGCCACCACGCGCAGCAACACTTCACCGGCCTTGGGCATGGCCACATCGACTTCTACGATTTCCAGCGGCTTCTTGGCCTCGAAGGCAACGGCGGCGCGCGACTTGATCATGCTGACTCTCCAGTGAATCCATTGATTAAAAAAACCAGACCGGCAGTGTAGTACAGCGCGATCTGATGAATAATCCGGACCAAAGCAAAACATTATTGCCATACAGGGATAATCCCGATGTCGGAAAATCGTTGGGAAGGCATCGACGAGTTCGTCGCCGTAGCCGAATGCAGCCAATTCACCGCCGCAGCAGAGCGTCTTGGGGTTTCGTCCTCGCACATCAGTCGACAAATCGTACGACTGGAAGAGCGCTTGCAGACGCGTCTGCTCTATCGCAGTACCCGCCGCGTGACGTTGACCGAAGCCGGACAAACTTTTCTGCAGCATTGCCAACGCCTGCAGGACGGTCGCGAAGAAGCCCTGCGCGCGGTTGGCGACTTGACCAGCGAGCCCAAAGGCATGCTGCGCATGACCTGTGCCGTGGCCTATGGCGAGCGGTTCATCGTGCCGCTGGTGACACGCTTCATGGGGCAATATCCGCAATTGCGCGTCGACATCGAGTTAACCAACCGCCAGCTCGACCTGGTGCATGAGGGGCTGGATTTGGCGATCCGATTGGGCCGGCTACAGGATTCGCGATTGGTCGCCACTCGCCTGGCGCCGCGCCGGATGTATCTGTGCGCGTCTCCGTCCTACGTGGAACGGTATGGCCGCCCACACAGTTTGTCGGAACTGAGCCGCCACAATTGCCTGATCGGCAGCTCGGATCTGTGGCAACTGGAACAGAACGGGCGGGAATTTTCCCAACGTGTTCAGGGAAACTGGCGCTGCAACAGTGGGCAGGCGGTACTGGATGCGGCGCTGCAAGGGGTCGGCCTGTGTCAGTTGCCGGACTACTACGTGCTCGAGCATTTGCACAGCGGGGCGCTGATTTCGCTGCTGGAGGCGCATCAGCCACCGAATACGGCGGTGTGGGCGTTATATCCGCAGCAGCGGCATCTGTCGCCGAAGGTGCGCAAGCTGGTGGATTTCTTGAAGGAAGGGTTGGCCGAGCGGCCGGAGTATCGAATTTAAAAGCAAAAGATCGCAGCCTGCGGCAGCTCCTACAGGGAAACCGCGAACTCCCTGTAGGAGCTGCCGCAGGCTGCGATCCTTTGATCTTTCAGCGGCGGTTAGCCCAACGCTGACGCAACCACTCCAGATCTTCCGGCCGGGTGACTTTAAGGTTGTCCGCCCGCCCTTCGATCAAACGCGGTGCCAGACCAGCCCACTCCATCGCCGAGGCTTCATCGGTAATCACCGCATCCGCCACCAGACTGTCAGCCAACGCCCGATGCAGCGCACCGAGGCGGAACATCTGTGGTGTATAGGCTTGCCAGATCACGCTGCGATCCACGGTTTCCACCACACGACCGTGCTTGTCGACCCGCTTCAAGGTGTCACGCGCCGGCACGGCCAGCAGACCGCCGACGGCATCGTCCGCCAGCTCAGCCAGCAATTTGTCGAGATCGTCACGGCTCAGATTCGGGCGCGCGGCATCGTGCACCAGCACCCAGTCTTCATCGTCGGCACCTTGCGCATGCAAATGCAGCAAGGCATTGAGCACCGACCCGGAACGCTCCGCGCCGCCCTCGACCCGCTGAATCCGCGAGTCGCTGGCGCAAGCCAGGTTTGGCCAATAAGGATCATCAACCGCCAGACTGACCACCAGCCCCTTGAGGCTTGGGTGATCGAGGAAACAGCCGAGGCTGTGTTCAAGAATTGTCCGTCCGCCCAGTTGCAGGTATTGCTTGGGACGGTCCGCAGCCATTCGGGCACCGACGCCCGCGGCAGGAATCACGGCCCAGAAGGCCGGCAGGGAATCGATCATTGCGCGAGCTGGTAAAGGGTTTCACCGTCCTTGACCATGCCCAGCTCATGGCGAGCCCGCTCTTCAACGGTCTCCATGCCTTTTTTCAACTCGCTGACTTCAGCATCCATCACCCGATTGCGCTCCAGCAGGCCTTCGTTCTCGGCGTGCTGATCAGCAATCTGCTGCTTCAGCTCGGCGACCTGCGCCAGACTGCCATTGCCCACCCACAGGCGGTACTGCAGACCGGCCAGCAGCAAGAGCAAAACGAGAAACAACCAGTAAGGACTGCGCATCGAATATCAGGTATCCAGTGAAAAAAGACAGCCACGCGAAAACTTTGAAACGTCTGATAGCACGAAGCCTGGAAGATCCAGGCTTGTGCATATAAGGCATCAGATTAGTGGCAAATCCATCGCTGTCACGACTTTTCCGACACAATCCGGTGTCTTTTTACCATCTACAGCTTAACCGCGGAACTCGGCGCGACCGTTGTACTTGGCTTTGCCATTCAACTGCTCTTCGATACGCAGCAGTTGGTTGTACTTGGAAACGCGGTCGGAACGGCACAGCGAACCGGTCTTGATCTGGCCAGCCGAGGTGCCCACGGCCAGGTCGGCAATCGTCGAATCTTCGGTTTCGCCCGAACGGTGCGAGATCACGGCGGTGTAACCGGCGGCCTTGGCCATCTGGATGGCTTCCAGGGTTTCGGTCAGGGTGCCGATCTGGTTGAACTTGATCAGGATCGAGTTGGCGATCTTTTTATCGATGCCTTCTTTCAGGATCTTGGTGTTGGTCACGAACAGGTCGTCGCCGACCAGTTGGGTTTTCTCGCCAATCTTGTCGGTGAGGATCTTCCAGCCAGCCCAGTCGGACTCGTCCAGACCGTCTTCGATCGAGATGATCGGATAACGTTCGGTCAGGCCTTTCAGATAATCGGCGAAACCTTCAGCAGTAAACACCTGGCCTTCGCCGGACAGGTTGTACTTGCCGTCTTCGAAGAACTCGCTCGCGGCGCAGTCCAGCGCCAGGGTCACGTCGGTGCCCAGCTTGTAGCCGGCGTTGGCCACCGCTTCGGAGATCACTTTCAACGCGTCTTCGTTGGACGCCAGGTTTGGTGCGAAACCGCCTTCGTCGCCAACGGCAGTGCTCAGGCCACGGGCCTTCAGCACGGCTTTGAGGTGATGGAAAATCTCGGTGCCCATGCGCAGACCTTCCGAGAAGGTCTTGGCGCCAACCGGCTGCACCATGAATTCCTGGATGTCGACGTTGTTATCGGCATGCTCGCCACCGTTGATGATGTTCATCATCGGCACCGGCATCGAGTACACCCCCGGGGTGCCGTTCAGGTTGGCGATGTGTGCGTACAGCGGCAGGTCCTGGTCCTGTGCAGCCGCCTTGGCCGCAGCCAGGGACACCGCGAGGATGGCGTTGGCGCCCAGAGTTGCCTTGTTTTCGGTACCGTCGAGCTTGATCATCGCGTGGTCGAGGGCTTTCTGGTCGCTTGGGTCAGTGCCCAGCAGCAGATCGCGGATCGGACCGTTGATGTTGGCTACCGCCTTGAGCACACCTTTGCCCAGGTAACGGCTCTTGTCGCCATCACGCAGCTCGAGCGCTTCACGCGAGCCAGTGGATGCACCGGACGGCGCGCAAGCGCTGCCGATGATGCCGTTGTCGAGAAGCACGTCCGCTTCCACGGTGGGATTGCCACGGGAGTCGAGGACTTCACGACCTTTGATGTCGACGATTTTTGCCATTGTTGTAAACACTCCAAAGTTGACGAAAACGACGCAGCTAGAGGAAATCTTTTTACCGTCGGCAAGTGGTGTGCAGCGGGCAGCTTGCAGACGACAACGCACATGCCCGAGGGCATGTGCGACAAATCGTGCGGTACTTTACCGGAGAAATGAGCGTTACGCGGTTTCTACCGTCGGAAAACTCTTCACCAGTTCGTCCAAGGCTTTGAGCTGGGCCAGGAATGGCTCCAGTTTGTCCAGACGCAAGGCGCAGGGGCCGTCGCATTTGGCGTTGTCCGGATCCGGATGCGCTTCGAGGAACAGACCGGCCAGCGACTGGCTCATGCCTGCCTTGGCCAGATCGGTGACCTGTGCACGGCGCCCGCCGGCGGAGTCGGAACGACCGCCAGGCATTTGCAGCGAGTGGGTCACGTCGAAGAATACCGGGTACTCGAACTGCTTCATGATGCCGAAGCCGAGCATGTCGACCACGAGGTTGTTGTAGCCGAAGCTCGAACCACGCTCGCAGAGGATCAATTGATCGTTACCCGCTTCCACACACTTGTTCAGGATGTGTTTCATTTCCTGAGGGGCGAGGAACTGGGCTTTCTTGATGTTGATCACCGCGTTGGTCTTGGCCATCGCGACGACCAGATCGGTCTGACGCGACAGGAAGGCCGGCAGCTGGATGATGTCGCAGACTTCAGCGACGACCGCAGCCTGATCAGGCTCGTGGACGTCGGTGATGATCGGCACGCCGAAGGCTTGCTTGATGTCCTGGAAGATGCGCATGCCCTCTTCCAGGCCAGGGCCGCGATACGAGGTCACAGAAGAGCGGTTGGCCTTGTCGAAGCTGGCCTTGAACACGTAAGGGATACCGAGTTTCTCGGTAACCTTCACGTACTCCTCGCAAACCTGCATGGCCATGTCGCGGCTTTCCAGCACGTTCATGCCGCCGAACAGCACCATGGGTTTGTCGTTGGCAATCTCGATGTCGCCGACGCGGATGATCTTCTGTGCCATCGGGTTACGCCTTCTTCTGGTGTTGAGCCAACGCTGCTTTTACGAAACCGCTGAACAGCGGGTGACCGTCACGAGGCGTCGAGGTGAACTCCGGGTGGAACTGGCAAGCGACGAACCATGGATGATCCGGCGCTTCGACCACTTCAACCAGCGCGGCGTCAGCGGAGCGACCGGAGATTTTCAGGCCGGCTTCGATGATTTGTGGCAGCAGGTTGTTGTTCACTTCGTAGCGGTGACGGTGACGTTCAACAATCACGTCCTTGCCATAGCAGTCGTGCACCTTGGAGCCGGCTTCGAGCAGGCATTCCTGAGCGCCGAGGCGCATGGTGCCGCCCAGATCGGACGCTTCGGTACGCACTTCAACCGCGCCAGTGGCATCTTCCCACTCGGTGATCAGACCCACGACCGGATGGCCGCTGGCGCGATCGAACTCGGTGGAGTTGGCGTCTTTCCAGCCCAGCACGTTACGGGCGAACTCGATGACCGCCACTTGCATGCCCAGGCAGATGCCCAGGTATGGAACCTTGTTCTCACGAGCGTACTGAACGGCCGTGATCTTACCTTCCACACCGCGCAGACCGAAGCCGCCCGGCACGAGGATCGCGTCGACACCTTCGAGCAGCGCGGTGCCCTGGTTCTCGATGTCTTCGGAATCGATGTAACGCAGGTTGACCTTGGTACGGTTGGTGATGCCGGCGTGACTCATCGCTTCGATCAGCGACTTGTAGGCGTCCAGCAGTTCCATGTACTTGCCGACCATCGCGATGGTCACTTCGTGCTCTGGATTGAGCTTGGCATCGACAACCTTTTCCCACTCGGACAGGTCGGCGCCGTTGCATTGCAGGCCGAAACGCTCGACGACGAAATCGTCCAGACCCTGGGCGTGCAGCACGGCCGGGATCTTGTAGATGGTGTCGACGTCTTCCAGGGAGATCACCGCACGTTCTTCAACGTTGGTGAACAGCGCGATCTTGCGACGCGACGACACATCCACCGGATGGTCGGAGCGGCAGATCAGCACGTCAGGCTGCAGGCCAATCGAACGCAGCTCTTTAACCGAGTGCTGGGTTGGCTTGGTCTTGGTCTCGCCAGCGGTGGCGATGTACGGAACCAGGGTCAGGTGCATCAGCATCGCGCGCTTGGAACCGACTTCCACACGCAGTTGACGGATGGCTTCGAGGAACGGTTGCGATTCGATGTCGCCAACGGTACCGCCGATTTCCACCAGGGCCACGTCGGCATCGCCGGCACCCTTGATGATGCGACGCTTGATTTCGTCGGTGATGTGCGGAATCACCTGGATGGTTGCACCCAGGTAATCACCACGGCGCTCTTTGCGCAGCACGTGCTCGTAGACACGGCCGGTGGTGAAGTTGTTGTTCTGGGTCATGGTCGTGCGGATGAACCGCTCGTAGTGGCCCAGGTCCAGGTCGGTCTCGGCGCCGTCGTGGGTGACGAACACTTCACCGTGCTGGAACGGGCTCATGGTGCCCGGGTCGACGTTGATGTACGGATCCAGCTTAAGCATGGTGACCTTAAGCCCCCGCGCCTCCAGGATGGCCGCCAATGAAGCCGAGGCAATGCCTTTCCCCAATGAAGAAACAACACCGCCCGTGACGAATATGTAGCGCGTCATGAAAAACCCTAGAAGTCTGCGTTAAAGCGGTACGAGCCGCCGGGGAAAGCGAAGGAAGGCCGAAGCCCCCGATCACCTGCATTAATCACAGTGCACCTTTCAAAAAAACCGCCGCGTTGGGACAGACCGGCAGATGAAACACCGGTACGTTGCTCGCTACACATTTTTTGGAATCGCCCAGCAAAGACTGCTTGGTAATCGGCAACTCCTGCAATTCAGGCGAATCCACAGAAGTTGTATCAAGAAGGGAGCGTAGTCTACCGGAATGCCCCTTTCATCTCAAACCTTGATCTTCGTCTGTTGGCTGCCAATGCAATTTCCAGCCGTCCGGCCCCTGCCCGTCAAGGCCCGGCAGGTTCGCCACGGCGAGCAATTCTGCGCCGCGAAACAGCAGCGGCAATCTGCCACGGACGAAGCCCGGCACCGCGCGCTCATTGAGCAGGCGCTTGAGATCGCGGTGGCCACGATCGGCCAGGTGCATGACTTCGCCGCCCTGTCGATAGCCAATCCGTAACGGCCCGATGGGAGTCTGCCCGCTGAACATGACACGCCCGTTATTCGCCAAGGGTAGCGGCATCGATGGGTCATGCCAGTCAACGCTGACCGCTGGCGCACGCAGCCAGTCGCCGTTCAACCACCATAACCGACCAGCGCTACGATGCAGTTCGCCATCGGCCAGACGCCAGACCGGGGATGCATCATTGGCAGCGCCGCACAGGTTGTCCCAACCCGACCAATGGTCAGTATCGGGCAGCCGGGTCAGCGGTTCGAGCCAGTGGCTGAGTGCATTGCGCTGACGAGCGGCGGACAAATTCGCCAGCGGCACCAACTCCAGCGACGGCAGGTCCAGCCATGGAAACCCGCTCGGCGTGGCGGCTTGTGCCAGATCGAGCTGCGCCAGCTCATCGAGCAGGCCTTGCGCCTCACGCAGGTGCGCCGCGCTGCGCGCCATGCTCGCCTGCGCTTGCGGCCAGCGCGCGGTGAGCAGCGGCAGCACCTGATGACGCAAGTAGTTGCGGGAGAACTGCCGGTCTTCGTTCGACGGGTCTTCGATCCAGTGCAACTGATGCGCACGGGCGTACGCCTCAAGCTCGGCACGCGTGGCATCGAGAAGAGGCCGCAACAGCGTGCCCTGCCCCAACGGTCGCTGCGCCGGCATCGCCGAAAGTCCGCGAACGCCGGCACCGCGCATCAGGCGAAACAACAGGGTTTCCGCCTGATCATCACGGTGCTGCGCGGTCAGTAGCACGTCATCCGCTTCGGTCAGCGACATGAACGCCGCGTAACGCGCCTCCCGCGCCGCCCTTTCAAGACTGGCGCCGGGCTGCACCATCACCCGCATCACGTGCAGCGGCACACCCAGCGCATCGCAGACCGACTGACAATGCGCCGGCCACGCATCGGCCGCAGCCTGGAGGCCGTGGTGGATATGGATGGCGCTGAGCGCAGGAAATGATTCGGTTTTTGCCAGATCGGCAAGCAGGTGCAGCAGGACGGTGGAGTCGAGACCACCGGAAAACGCGATGCGCCAATGAGCGGCGTCGCGCCAAGGCTCAAGGTTGCGCAAAAGCCGTGAAGGCAAATCAATCATGGACTGACCCATACCTTTCTCTTTGCCCCAAACAACTGTGGGAGCGAGCCTGCTCGCGAAGACGGTTTAACATTCAACTCATTCGTCGAGTGTCATACCGCTTTCGCGAGCAGGCTCGCTCCCACATGGGTATCGCGCTTCGACTTAGAGTCCGTAGCTCATCAGACGATCGTAACGGCGCTTGAGCAGCGCTTCGTTGTCGAACTTCTTCAGCATCGCCAGTTGCGAGCTCAGTTCGGCACGGATCGACGCAGCGGCAGCGGCCGGATCACGATGGGCGCCGCCCAGTGGCTCGCCGATCACCTTGTCGACGATACCCAGACCTTTCAGGCGCTCGGCGGTGATGCCCATCGCCTCGGCAGCGTCCGGCGCTTTTTCGGCGGTTTTCCACAGGATCGAAGCGCAACCTTCCGGCGAGATCACCGCGTAGGTCGAGTACTGCAGCATGTTCAACTGATCGCAGACACCGATCGCCAACGCACCGCCGGAACCACCTTCACCGATCACGGTGGCGATGATCGGGGTTTTCAGGCGCGCCATCACGCGCAGGTTCCAGGCGATGGCCTCGCTCTGGTTGCGCTCTTCGGCGTCAATACCCGGGTAGGCGCCCGGAGTATCGATGAAGGTCAGGATCGGCATCTTGAAACGCTCGGCCATTTCCATCAGACGGCAAGCCTTGCGGTAGCCTTCCGGACGCGGCATGCCGAAGTTGCGGCGTACCTTCTCGCGCACTTCGCGACCCTTCTGGTGACCGATAACCATCACTGGCTGGTCTTCCAGACGGGCCACGCCACCCACAATGGCGGCGTCGTCGGAGAAGTGACGGTCACCGTGCAGTTCGTCGAACTCGGTGAAGATGTGCTCGATGTAATCAAGGGTGTACGGGCGTTTCGGGTGGCGCGCCAGGCGAGCGATCTGCCAGCTGGTCAGCTTGCCGAAGATGTCTTCGGTCAGCGTGCGGCTCTTGTCCTGCAGGCGGGAGATCTCATCGCCGATATTCAGCGAATTGTCATTACCGACCAAGCGCAACTCTTCGATCTTGGCTTGCAGGTCGGCGATCGGCTGTTCGAAATCTAGAAAATTCGGGTTCATAGGCGTCCGTCTTGGGTCGTGTCCCAAATGAGCTTGGGCCGGCCGGTTGTCTATTCGCGCCCTACCTTAAGGGAGAGGCGCGCTGAGGTCGAGATTAAAAATTCAGGTTGTGGGCAAGCGCAATGATGGCACTTGCCGGTCAACGGTATTGGAGGAAGACGTTGTCTCGCCCGAACTGGTCACGCAGGGCTTGAATCAACGCATCCGCCGGGTCGATTCGCCAGGTCTCGCCAAACTGCAGCAAGGTCTTCGCATCCGGGCTGGTGTACTCCATGGTGATCGGGCACGCCCCGCGGTGACGCTTGAGCAGCTCACCCAACCAGCGTAGCTGATCGCCTTTCAAGTCCTGAGAGTGCAGCTTCAGGCGCAGGCTCTCGGCCAGATTGGTCCGTGCATCTTCCATGCTCATCACCCGTTTGACCCGCAGGCGCAGGCCGCCGGAGAAGTCGTCGTTGCTGACCTCGCCTTCAACCACCACCATCGCGTCGGTCTGCAACAACGACTGCGCGGAGTGGAACGCATCGGCAAACAGCGACGCCTCGATCCGTCCCGAGCGGTCATCGAGGGTGATGAAGCCCATCTTGTCGCCCTTTTTGTTCTTCATCACGCGCAGGGCAATGATCATCCCGGCCACGGTTTGCGTGTCGCGAGCCGGTTTCAGGTCGATGATGCGCTGCCGGGCGAAACGGCGAATCTCGCCTTCGTACTCGTCGATCGGATGACCGGTCAGGTACAGGCCCAGAGTGTCTTTCTCACCCTTGAGCCGCTCCTTGAGGGTCAGCTCCTTGGCCTTGCGGTGCGTCGCGTAGACGTCGGCATCTTCCTCGACGAACAGCCCACCGAACAGGTCGGCATGACCGCTGTCGCGGGTGCGCGCAGTCTGCTCAGCCGACTTGATTGCCTCTTCCATCGCCGCCAGCAGCACGGCGCGGTTGCGGTCGATGTTGGCCTGATAAGCCTTTTGTTCATCGTGGAAGTACGGGCCGAGACGATCCAGCGCACCGCTGCGGATCAAACCGTCCAGCGTACGTTTGTTGATGCGCTTGAGGTCGACCCGGGCACAGAAGTCGAACAGATCCTTGAAGGGACCGGCCTGACGGGCCTCGGTGATCGCTTCCACCGGGCCTTCACCGACACCTTTGATCGCGCCCAGGCCGTACACGATGCGGCCTTCGTCGTTCACCGTGAACTTGAACTCCGAAGTGTTCACGTCCGGCGCGTCGAGGCGCAGCTTCATCGTGCGCACTTCCTCAATCAAGGTCACGACCTTGTCGGTGTTGTGCATATCCGCCGAAAGCACCGCCGCCATGAACGGCGCCGGGTAATGGGCTTTCAGCCAAGCGGTCTGGTACGACACCAGGCCGTAAGCGGCGGAGTGGGACTTGTTGAAGCCGTAACCGGCGAATTTCTCCACCAGGTCAAAAATGTTACCGGCAAGATCCGCATCGATATTGTTCGACGCACAACCTTCAATGAAACCGCCGCGCTGCTTGGCCATTTCTTCGGGTTTCTTCTTACCCATCGCCCGACGCAGCATGTCCGCACCACCGAGGGTGTAACCGGCCATGACCTGGGCGATCTGCATCACCTGTTCCTGATACAGGATGATGCCGTACGTCGGCGCCAGTACCGGTTGCAGGCCTTCATACTGGTAATCCGGGTGCGGATAAGCCAATTCGGCGCGACCGTGCTTACGGTTGATGAAGTCATCCACCATGCCCGATTGCAGTGGGCCCGGACGGAACAGGGCCACCAGTGCGATCAAGTCTTCGAGGCAGTCAGGCTTGAGCTTTTTGATCAGCTCTTTCATGCCCCGGGATTCGAGCTGGAACACCGCGGTGGTTTCAGCTTTTTGCAGCAACTGATAAGTCGGTTTGTCATCCAGCGGGATGAACGCGATGTCCAGCGGCGGCTCGTTGACCTTGGCGCGGTCGCGGTTGATGGTTTTCAGCGCCCAGTCGATGATCGTCAGGGTCCGCAAGCCGAGGAAGTCGAACTTCACCAGACCGGCCGCCTCAACGTCGTCCTTGTCGAACTGGGTCACCAGGCCATCGCCGGCCTCGTCGCAATAGATAGGCGAGAAATCGGTCAGCTTGGTCGGGGCGATTACCACACCACCGGCGTGCTTGCCGACGTTACGCACCACGCCCTCGAGCTTGCGCGCCATCTCCCAGATTTCCGCCGCTTCCTCATCGACCTTGATGAAGTCGCGCAGGATCTCTTCCTGCTCGTAGGCTTTTTCCAGGGTCATGCCGACTTCGAACGGAATCATCTTCGACAGACGATCCGCCAGGCCGAATGACTTGCCCTGGGCTCGCGCCACGTCGCGCACCACCGCCTTGGCGGCCATGGAACCGAAGGTGATGATCTGGCTTACAGCGTTGCGGCCATATTTTTCGGCCACGTAATCAATTACCCGGTCGCGACCGTCCATGCAGAAGTCGACGTCGAAGTCGGGCATCGAGACCCGTTCCGGGTTAAGGAAACGTTCGAACAGCAGATCGTATTCCAGCGGGTCGAGGTCGGTGATCTTCTGCACATAGGCCACCAGCGATCCGGCACCCGACCCACGGCCCGGGCCCACCGGAACGCCGTTGTTCTTGGCCCACTGGATAAAGTCCATCACGATCAGGAAGTAACCGGGGAAGCCCATCTGGATGATGATATCCAGCTCGAAATTCAGCCGGTCGACGTAGACCTGACGCTTGGCTTCATAGTCTTCGGTGGTGTCCTTGGGCAGCAATACGCTGAGGCGGTCCTCCAGACCGTCGAACGACACCTTGCGGAAGTATTCATCGATGGTCATGCCATCAGGAATCGGGTAGTCAGGCAGGAAGTGCTTGCCCAGCTTCACGTCGATGTTGCAACGCTTGGCAATCTCGACGGTGTTTTCGATCGCGTCGGGAATGTCACTGAACAGCTCGGCCATTTCCTCGGCGCTTTTCAGGTACTGCTGATCGCTGTAATTCTTCGAGCGCCGCGGATCGTCGAGGGCGCGGCCCTCACCGATGCACACGCGGGTTTCGTGGGCAGCAAAGTCTTCCTGCTTGATAAAGCGCACATCGTTGGTCGCCACCAGCGGCGCGCCGAGCTTGTCGGCCAGGGCCACGGCGCCGTGCAATTGCTCTTCGTCGTTGGGGCGATTGGTGCGCTGGATTTCCAGATAGAAACGGTCAGGGAACACCGCCATCCACTCCCGCGCCAAAGTCTCGGCTTCGGCCGGGTTACCGCCAATCATGGCCATGCCGATCTCGCCTTCCTTCGCGGCGGACAGCATGATCAGGCCTTCGTTGGCCTCGGCGACCCATTCGCGCTCGATGATGATCATGCCGTTACGCTGGCCGTCGATGAAGCCGCGCGAGATCAGCTCGGTGAGATTGCGATAACCCTTGGCGTTCATCACCAACAGACTGATCCGGCTCAATGGCCCGTCCGGATCCTTGTTGGACAGCCACAGGTCGGCGCCGCAGATCGGCTTGATGCCGGCGCCCATGGCGTTTTTATAGAATTTGACCAAGGAACACATGTTGTTCTGATCGGTGACCGCCACAGCCGGCATGTTCATGCCGGTCAGCGCCTTGACCAGTGGCTTGATCCGCACCAGCCCGTCGACCAGGGAGTATTCAGTGTGCAGGCGTAGATGAACGAATGAAGCCGGCATAGTGATCCTGTCCAGTTACATAGAGACAACAAGGCCCGGATTGTACCGGGCCTCGAACAAAACATCAGCCTTGCGCCTAAACCTGTGTCAGGCCTTCGCGCGCCTCGTAAGCCTGACGCACCGGGGCGAACGAGCGCCGGTGAATCGGTGTCGGGCCCAGCCGCGCCAACGCTTCCAGATGAACGGGCGTCGGATAGCCTTTATGGCCGCCGATGCCGTACCCCGGGTAGATCAATTCGAATGCCGCCATTTCCCGGTCGCGGCTGACTTTGGCCAGAATCGACGCGGCAGCGATGGCCGGCACCTTGCCGTCGCCCTGCACCACCGCTTCGGCGCGCATCGGCAGTTTCGGGCAGCGGTTACCGTCGATCATCGCCAGTTTCGGCTGCACATGCAGCCCGGCCACCGCGCGCTGCATGGCGAGCATGGTCGCGTGCAGGATGTTCAGCTCGTCGATTTCCTCGACTTCGGCGCGGGCGATGCACCAGCTCAGGGATTTCTCGATGATCTCGTCGTAAAGCTTCTCGCGCCGGGCTTCGGTGAGCTTCTTCGAGTCGTTGAGACCGAGGATCGGCCGGTTTGGATCGAGGATCACCGCCGCCGTCACCACCGCGCCGCACAACGGGCCACGACCGACTTCGTCGACACCGGCCACCAGCTCTTCGACTTCGGCGACCAGGGTGAAATCCAGGCCCATTTGCATCGTCTTGCTCATTGTTTCCGACCGATCAGGTTAAGGACGGCATCCGCCGCCTGATTGGAAGCATCCAGCCGCAGGGTTCGGTGGATTTCGTCGAAGCCTCGGGTCTGCTCTTCGCCGCCTTCGATCAATGGCAACAATGTCTGCGCCAATGCCTCGACTGTCGCATCATCCTGCAACAATTCCGGCACCAAGAGCCGTTGGGCCAGCAGGTTCGGCAGCGACACGTACGGGCTCTTGACCATGCGCTTGAGAATCCAGAAGGTCAGCGGCGCCAGGCGATACGCAACGACCATTGGTCGCTTGTACAGCAACGCCTCAAGCGTCGCCGTGCCCGAAGCGATCAGCACCGCGTTGCACGCCGCGAGGGCCAGGTGCGATTTGCCATCGAGCAAGGTGACCGGCAAGTCGCGACCAACCAGCAGCTCTTCGAGCTGAGCGCGACGCTCGGCATTGGCGCACGGGATGACGAAACGCAGCCCCGGGCGCATGGCCCGCAGACGCTCGGCCGTATCAAGGAACAGCGCGCCCAGACGACCCACTTCACCACCGCGACTGCCGGGCATCAACGCCACCAGCGGCCCGTCGGGCAAGCCGAGTTCGGCACGCGCAGCGGCGCGGTCGGCCTGCAACGGAATGGTATCGGCCAGCGTATGACCGACGAACCGCACCGGCACGCCTTTCTCTTCGTAGAATTTTGCTTCAAATGGCAACAGGGTGAGCATCAGATCGCAGCCTTCGCGAATCTTCAGCACACGCTTCTGGCGCCACGCCCACACCGACGGGCTGACGTAGTGCACGGTCTTAATCCCGGCCTGACGCAGCTTGAGTTCGATATTGAGGTTGAAATCCGGGGCATCGATGCCGATGAACACGTCCGGCTTCTCGGCGATCAGCGTGGCGATCAGGTCCTTGCGGCGCTTGAGCAACTCGCGCAGCCGCCCGAGCACCTCCACGAGCCCCATGACCGAAAGGCGTTCCATGGGGAAATACGACGTCAGGCCTTCAGCCTGCATCAACGGACCGCCGACACCGATAAACTCGACTGCCGGATGCTGCGCCTTGAGGGCGCGCATCAAACCGGCGCCCAAAATATCCCCGGAAGCTTCGCCCGCCACCAGCGCAATACGCAGATTGGCCATGATCAGCGGGTGATGCCGCGAGTCGAGGACTGGATCGAATCACGGAACAGCGCGACTTCCGAGAATTGCGCAGCAGGTTCGACCAGTTCGGCCAGCGCTTGCTCCACGGTCAGCCCCTGGCGATACACCGTTTTATAAGCGCGGCGCAGCGCATGAATCGCGTCTTCACTGAAACCGCGGCGGCGCATGCCTTCGAAATTCATGCTGCGCGCTTCGGCGGGGTTGCCGAATACGGTGACGAACGCCGGAACGTCCTTGCCGATGGCAGTGCCCATGCCGGAGAAGCTGTGCGCGCCGATATGGCAATACTGATGAACCAGGGTGAACCCGGACAGGATCGCCCAGTCGTCAACGTGCACATGCCCGGCCAACGCGGTGTTGTTGACCAGAATGCAGTGGTTGCCGATGACGCTGTCATGCCCGATGTGGGCATAGGCCATGATCAGGTTATGATCGCCCAGCGTGGTTTCCGAACGGTCCTGCACGGTGCCACGGTGAATGGTCACGCCTTCGCGGATGACGTTGTGGTCACCGATCACCAGACGGGTTTCTTCACCTTTGTACTTCAGATCGGGCGTGTCTTCGCCTACCGAGGAAAACTGGTAGATGCGATTGTGCTTGCCGATGCGGGTCGGGCCTTTGAGGACCACGTGCGGCCCGATCACAGTACCCTCGCCGATTTCCACACCTGCGCCGATGATCGACCACGGGCCGACCTCGACGCCGTCAGCCAGAATGGCCGACGGATCGATGATTGCACGAGGGTCAATCAAACTCATAGCTTGCGTTCCGCACAGATGATTTCCGCCGAGCAGACCGGCTTGCCGTCGACCGAAGCCTGGCATTCGAATTTCCAGATCTGACGCTTGCAACTGATGAACTTGGCTTCAAGGATCAACTGGTCGCCCGGCAGCACTGGCTGGCGGAAACGCAGTTTGTCGGAACCGACGAAGTAGTACAGGGTGCCGTCGGCCGGTTTTACGTCAAGCATTTTGAAACCGAGGATCCCGGCAGCCTGGGCCATCGCTTCGATGATCAGTACGCCCGGCATGATCGGGTGCGCCGGGAAGTGACCGTTGAAGAATGGCTCATTGATGCTGACATTCTTGTAGGCGCGAATGCGCTTGCCTTCAGTGTCCAGTTCCACCACCCGGTCCACCAGCAGGAACGGGTAACGGTGAGGCAGGTATTCGCGAATCTCGTTGATGTCCATCATTTCGGGGGGAAGCCTATGTAAAGATTGGGAGCGCGACTGACGCGCACTCCTCTAGCAAATCAAGGAGGCAGTCTAGAGGCTGTGCACACTTGATATGGAAATGGTATCAGCCATCAGATGAAGCATTGCTGCCGGGGGTCACTTCCCCGACGCGCTTTTCCAGCTGCTTCAAACGTCGCGCGAGGTCATCGAGCTGACGGATGCGGGCCGCGCTTTTGCGCCATTCGGCCGCCGGTTGCATAGCTGTGCCGGACGAATAGGCACCCGGCTCGGTAATCGAGTGGGTCACCATGGTCATCCCGGTCAGGAAAACGTTGTCGCAAATATCGATGTGCCCAACCAGGCCGACACCACCGGCGAGCATGCAATGCTTGCCGATTTTGGTGCTGCCGGAGATACCGACACACGCCGCCATGGCGGTGTGATCACCAACCTGGACGTTGTGCGCGATCTGGATCTGGTTGTCGAGTTTCACGCCGTTGCCGATCACGGTATCTGCCAGCGCACCACGGTCGATGGCGGTGTTCACGCCGATCTCGACATCGTCGCCGATGGTCACGCCACCGATCTGGGCGATCTTCTGCCAGATACCTTTCTCGTTGGCAAAACCGAAACCTTCACCACCGAGCACGGCACCGGACTGGATCACTACGCGCTTGCCGATGCGCACGTCGTGGTACAGCGTCACCCGCGGAGCGAGCCAGCCGCCCTCACCGATTTCACTGCGGGCACCGATGACGCAATGGGCGCCCAACGTGACCTGCGCACCGATGCGCGCACCCGCCTCGATCACCACGAACGGACCAATGCTGGCGCTTGGATCAACCACTGCATCCGGCGCAATCACCGCTGTGGGATGAACACCCGCAGTGGCTTTCGGTTTCGGATCGAACAGGTGCGAGATGCGTGCATAAGCCAGGTAAGGATCCGGCACCACCAGTGCGTGACCGGCAAAACCGTCGGCATCAGCCTCCTTGAGCAATAGCGCAGCCGCCTGGGAACTTGCCAGGTATTTGCGATATTGAGGATTTGCCAGAAAGCTCAACTGAGCTGGGCCAGCCTCCTGCAAGGTGGCTAGCCCAGTAATTTGCGTCTCGGGGTCGCCACGCAGGGTGGCGCCGAGGAACTCAGCCAACTGGCCGAGCTTGATAGTCACGGTCATGGGTTACTTCAGCTGATTCATGCGCTCGATAACCTGGCGCGTGATGTCGTACTGAGGTTTGACATCGATCACTGCGCCACGCTCGAACACCAGGTCAAAACCACCTTTCTTGATGACTTCTTCCACTGCGCTATCCAGTTTCGGCTTCAGTTGCTTGAGCATTTCGCGGTCGGCAACTGCCTTGGCTTCGTTCAGTTCCTTGGACTGGAACTGGAAGTCACGGGCCTTTTGCTTGAACTCAAGCTCCAGACGCTCACGCTCGCCCTGTTGCATCTTGTCGCCACCGGCCATCAGACGGTCCTGAATGCCTTTGGCGCTGCTTTCCAGCGTCTTGAGCTTGGTCAGTTGCGGACCGAACTTCTTCTCGGCATCCACCGCGTATTTCTTGGCCGCATCGGATTCCAGCAATGCCATCTGATAGTTCAGAACAGCGATTTTCATGTCGGCGAACGCCGGGCCTGCCACCAGTACGGAGGCCAGGAGAACCAATTGAGTCAACTTACGCACGATGCACTCCTACAAAATCCATTGTCGTTATCTTGGGTCAGACGCTTAGAACGTCTGGCCGAGGGAGAATTGGAACACTTGAGTTTCAGCGTTATCCGGTTTCTTGACCGGCATCGCCAGAGCAAAACTCAGAGGACCCAGTGCGGTGACCCAGGTCACACCCACACCAACGGAACTGGCCATGTTGCTCAGGCTGATGTCGTTGCACTGTGTGTCTGACGTGGAGCCTGCTGTCGCGTTTGTCGTCTTCTGGCACTTGGAATCGAATACGTTACCCACATCCCAGAATACCGAAGTCCGCAGGGAGCGTTGATCCTTCACGAATGGCAGCGGGAACAGAACCTCGGCACCACCCTGGATCAGCACGTTACCACCAAATGGCAACGGATCCTGGTCCGGGTCAGCGATGGTACCTACGTTACCGGTTTTGTCGAAACCACGACTCGGCGTACTACGAGGACCCAAGGTGCTGTCCTTGAAACCGCGAACCGAGTTGAAACCACCAGCATAGTAGTTTTCATAGAACGGCAAGCCGTCGGTCGAACCATAGCCGTCGCCATAACCCAGCTCGGTGTGCAGACGCAGGGTGTAGTTCTCGGTGATCGGCTGGAACAACTGACCACGGTAGTCGAGTTTGTAGAACGACAGGTCGCTGCCTGGAATCGTGGTTTCCAGTGTCAGGCTCTGGGAACGGCCACGGGTCGGCAATACACCCTTGTTCAGGGTCGATTCGGACCAGCCGGCCGACGCCTTGAAGTTCAGGTACTGATCGCCTTCCTTGTTCACGAAGTCGAAGATCTCGTCAACGGTGTACTGACCGGTCTTGATCTTGTCCTGCTGTGCGGACAGACCGAAGGTCAGACGCGAAGTCTCGCTGATCGGATAGCCAACGTTGACGCCGGCACCCAGGCTGTCTACCGCATAGCTGGCTACATCAATGTTGAGATCTTTGTAGTCGGTGGTGCGATAGAACGCGTTGTAACCCAGGCTCACGCCATCGGCGGTCCAGTAGGGGTCAACGTAGCCGAAGTTGTAGCGGCTCTGGTATTCGCTGCGAGTCAGGCCCACGCTCACACGGTTACCGGTACCCAGGAAGTTGTTCTGGGTGATCGAACCACCGAGGATCAGACCGGCGCTCTGGGCGAAACCGACGCTGGCGGTGATCGAACCGGAAGCTTGTTCTTCAACGGCGTAGTTCACGTCCACCTGGTCGTCGACACCCGGTACAGCCGGAGTCTCGACGTTCACTTCCTTGAAGAAGCCCAGACGTTCAAGACGGGTCTTGGACTGGTCGATCAGGTAGGTCGAAGCCCAGCCACCTTCCATCTGACGCATTTCACGACGCAGCACTTCGTCTTCGGACTTGGTGTTGCCACGGAAATTGATACGGTTGACGTAGGCACGCTTGCCCGGATCGACGGCGAACAGGATGTCCACGGTGTGATCGTCGTCATGCGGCTGAGGAACGCCATTGACGTTGGCGAAGGTGTAGCCCTCGTTACCCAGGCGACGAGTGATCAGTTCGGAAGTGGTGGTCATCAGCTTGCGCGAGAACACCTGGCCTTTCTGCACCAGCAACAGCGACTTGACCTGGTCTTCAGGGACTTTCAGGTCACCGCTGAGCTTGACGTCACGTACGGTGTACTTCTCGCCTTCGGTGATGTTGACGGTGATGTAGACGTGCTTCTTGTCCGGGGTGATGGATACCTGGGTCGAAGCGATATCCATGTTGATGTAACCACGGTCCAGGTAGTAGGAACGCAGACGCTCCAGGTCACCGGACAGCTTTTCACGGGCGTACTTGTCATCGTTCTTGAAGAACGACAGCCAGTTGGTGGTTTTCAGCTCGAACAGGTCGATCAGGTCGTCATCAGGGAAGACCGTGTTACCCACCACGTTGATGTGCTGGATCGCGGCCACGGTGCCTTCGTTGATCTTCACTTTCAGCGCCACGCGGTTGCGCGGCTGCGAGACCACTTCGGTATCGACGGTCGCCGAGTAACGGCCCTGGGCAACGTACTGACGCTGCAGCTCGTTACGGACACCTTCGAGGGTGGCACGCTGGAAGATTTCACCTTCGGACAGACCGGACTGCTTCAGGCCTTTCATCAGGTCTTCGGTAGAGATCGCCTTGTTGCCCTCGATCTCGATACTGGCGACCGACGGACGTTCGACGACCGTGATCACCAGAACGTTGCCTTCGCGGCCCAGCTGGATATCTTGAAAGAAACCGGTTTTGAACAACGCACGAGTGGATTCCACCAGGCGACGATCATCCGCCTGCTCGCCGACGTTCAACGGCAAGGCACCAAAGACGCTACCCGCGGAGACCCGCTGGAGGCCGTTGACGCGAATATCAGAGATAGTGAAGGACTCGGCGTGAACTTCGGCGATCATCAATACGGTGAGAACCGCAGTTAGCAGCAGACGTTTCATGAAGTCCTTTCTTATTCCAACTGGCAATAAACAAACTGCCGCAAAATGCGGCAGATTCGCAATTCAGCGAAGCTTTACAGTCGACCCAGATCATTGACCAGAGCAAGCAACATCACTCCGACCACCAAACTGATACCGATCTGCACCCCCCAACCTTGCACCCGATCCGACAAGGGGCGACCACGCACCCACTCAATCAGATAAAACAACAAATGCCCCCCATCCAGTACAGGAATGGGCAGCAAATTCAGAACCCCCAGGCTAATACTCAGATAAGCAAGGAAATTCAGGAAATCAGCAACGCCCGACTGGGCAGAAGCGCCCGCCACTTTAGCAATGGTTATCGGCCCACTCAAGTTTTTTACCGAGAGCTCGCCAAACAGCATTTTCTTCAACGAGTCCAGCGTCAGCACGCTCATGGTCCAGGTACGACGGGCACCCTCGCCAATCGCGGCCAACGGACCATAACTGACCTCGCGAATCATTTCCGGCGGCCAGTCCACGGCTTTTACGCCCGCCCCGAGATAACCGCTTGGCGACTTGCTTTCGCCGCGCGCCGCCAGGGTCACCGGGACGTCAATTTGAGCACCATCGCGCTCGACTTTCAGCATGATTTTGGTATCAGGACGCGTACGAACGCTGTCGACCACTTGCTGCCAGTCATTCAGCGCCAGGCCATCGAGCGCCAGCAGGCGATCACCGGTTTTCAGACCGGCGGCTTGTGCCGGGCCCTTTGGATCGAGTTCAGCCAGTATTGGCGGCAAAGCCGGGCGCCATGGGCGAATACCCAGCGAGCGAATCGGATCGGGCTCATCAGCGCCTTTGAGCCAATGATCCAGCGCCAGCTCACGCGGCGCGTCGACGGTCGAACCCTGCTCGCGCACGAGCAATTGCAGGGAGCCGCTTTCCCCGAGTCGACGCACCAGTTGCAAATTGACGGCGGCCCAACCGGACGTTGGCTCACCATCGATGGCGACGATTTCCTGACCGGCACTCAAACCAGCCCTGGCCGCAATGCTGCCGGACTCGACGGCACCAATGACCGGGCGGATCTGCTCGCTGCCGAGCATGGCCAGCACCCAGAAAAACACCAGGGCCAGCAGGAAGTTGGCAATCGGCCCCGCCGCGACAATGGCGATGCGCTGGCGCACCGATTTACGATTGAAGGATTGATGAAGCTGATCGGCCGGGACTTCGCCTTCACGCTCATCGAGCATCTTGACGTAGCCGCCCAGCGGAATCGCGGCGACGACAAATTCAGTGCCCTGCTTGTCGTGCCAACGCAACAGGGGCATGCCGAAGCCCACGGAAAAACGCAGAACCTTGACGCCACAGCGACGCGCGACCCAGAAGTGGCCGAATTCGTGAAAGGTGACCAACACACCCAAAGCGATCAGGGTGCCGGCAATCATATAGAGCGCGCTCATCTACTTTCTCCGCAATCCTGTTCAGTGCCGCGTGACGCCATGGTACTGCAATGGCTATCGGCCGTGACGATTCAGCCACTGCCCGGCCAGAGCCCGCGCTTTCGCGTCTGCGGTAAACACCGCGTCCAGATCCTCCAGCGCAACCACTGGCTCAAGGTTCAGCACGTCCTCGATGATACTCGCGATTTCCAGATAACCCACCCGTCCGTCGAGAAACGCGGCGACCGCCACTTCGTTGGCCGCATTGAGCATCGCCGGCGCACTGTTACCCGCCTCGGCTGCCTGTCGCGCCAGGCGCAGGCAAGGAAAACGCTCTTCGTCGGGCGCCTCGAAGTCCAGGCGCGCAATGGCAAACAGATCCAAGGGCGCTACACCCGAGTCGATACGCTCGGGCCAGGCCAATGCATTGGCAATCGGTGTGCGCATGTCAGGGTTGCCCAACTGCGCCAACACTGAGCCATCCACATAGTCGACCAGCGAGTGAATCACACTCTGCGGATGGATCACCACCTCGACCTGCGACGGCTTGGCGTCGAACAGCCAGCAGGCCTCGATCAACTCAAGGCCCTTGTTCATCATGCTGGCGGAGTCCACGGAAATCTTGCGCCCCATGGACCAGTTCGGGTGCGCACACGCCTGATCAGGCGAAACGTGCGCCAGCTCGCTCAACGGCGTCTGGCGAAAAGGCCCGCCCGAAGCCGTGAGCAAAATCCGTCGCACGCCGACAGTGCTCAGGCCACGGGCAAAATCCTGCGGCATGCACTGGAAGATCGCGTTGTGCTCGCTGTCGATCGGCAGCAGCACCGAGCCGCTCTTGTGCACGGCCTGCATGAACAGCGCGCCGGACATCACCAGCGCCTCTTTATTGGCCAGCAGGATCTTCTTGCCAGCCTCCACCGCCGCTAGCGTCGGGCGCAGGCCCGCGGCACCGACGATGGCCGCCATCACGGCATCCACTTCAGGTGCAGAGGCAACCTGACACAGGCCCTCCTCCCCCACCAGCACGCGAGTGGGCAGACCGGCAGCCCGCAGGTCATCCTGCAAACCGCGCGCCGCTGCCACTTCCGGCACGACTGCGAATTGCGGCACATGGCGCACGCACAAGGCCAGCAACTCGCTCAGGCGCGTGAAGCCGCTCAGGGCGAACACCTGATAGCGCTCAGGATGACGCGCGATGACGTCGAGGGTGCTCAGGCCAATCGAACCGGTAGCCCCCAGAACAGTGATCTGTTGAGGACGGCTCACGGTGCAGCCATCCACAGCAAGACAGCGAAAATCGGGATCGCCGCGGTCAGGCTGTCGATGCGATCAAGCACGCCGCCATGGCCTGGCAGCAGGTTACTGCTGTCCTTGATGCCGGACTGACGCTTGAACATGCTTTCGGTGAGGTCGCCCACCACCGAAATGAATACGATCAATGCAGCACCGATCAGCCCCTTGAGCAGCTCAGCCACCGTCCAGTCGCGAACCAGACCGACGATCGCGGTGATCACCAGACTCAGCGCCAGACCACCGTAAACACCTTCCCAACTCTTACCAGGACTGACCTGCGGCGCCAGCTTGTGCTTGCCGAAAGCACGGCCGGAGAAGTAAGCACCGATGTCGGCACCCCAGACCAGCACCATCACCGCCATGATCAGCCAGTTACCCAGCGGGTACTGTTTGATCTGAACCAGCCCCTGCCAGGCCGGCAGCAAGATCAGCAAGCCGATCACCAGTTTGGTGGCTGCGGTGGACCAATGCTCGCTCGAGCGTGGATACGTCAGCACCAGGTAAGTCGCCACCGCCCACCACAACACCGAAGCACCCAACACCCAAGGGGCAAGACCCGGCAGGACGTACATGACGAACAGCATCAGCGCGACGACAGCGGCAAAGCCGACACGGAACGACTGCGCGGTAAAGCCAGCCAGACGCGCCCATTCCCAGGCACCCAGGCTCACGACCAGACCGATGAACAGCGCAAAACCGGAACCCTCGAGCAGGAAAAAACCGCACAGAGCGATCGGCAGCAGGATCAGCGCAGTGATGATTCGTTGTTTAAGCATTAAACCCGGGCTCCAGCTTCGACCTGTTCGCTCGTTTTACCGAAGCGACGCTGGCGCGAAGCGAAATCGGCCAGCGCAGTGCGCATGGCTTCGTGTTTGAAGTCCGGCCAGAACAGGTCGGAGAAGTACAACTCGGCATACGCCAGTTGCCACAGCAGGAAGTTGCTGATGCGGTGCTCGCCACCGGTACGGATGCACAAGTCCGGCAGCGGCAGGTCGCCGGTCGCCAGACAGGTTTGCAACAGCTCCGGAGTGATGTCTTCCGGACGCAGATGCCCGGCCTGAACCTCACGCGCCAGACGTTGCGCTGCCTGAGCAATATCCCACTGACCGCCGTAGTTGGCGGCGATCTGCAGAATAAAGCGGTTGGCACCCGCGGTCATGGCCTCGGCTTCGCGCATCGCCGCCTGAAGCTCAGGGTGGAAGCGCGAGCGATCACCGATGATGCGCAAGCTGATGTTGTTGTCGTTGAGGCGCTTGGCCTCACGACGCAGGGCCTTGAAGAACAGGTCCATCAAGGCACTGACCTCATCGGCCGGGCGCTGCCAGTTTTCACTGGAAAAGGCGAACAGGGTGAGCACTTCGACCTTGGCCTCGGCGCACACCTCGATTACCGCCCGCACAGCATCCACGCCGGCTTTATGCCCGGCGACACCCGGCATAAAGCGTTTTTTCGCCCAGCGATTATTGCCATCCATGATGATCGCGACATGGCGCGGCACCGCGGACGGCGCAGACTGCTTGGTCTTTTCCATTGAAACGCGACCCTTATACGGCCATCAGGTCTTTTTCTTTCTCTGCCAGCTTCGCGTCGATTTCAGCCACGAATTTCTTGGTCAGATCGTCGATCTCGCCAGTCGCGCGACGCTCTTCGTCTTCACTGATCTCTTTTTCCTTGACCAGGTCCTTCAGCGAGCTGTTCGCGTCACGACGAATGTTGCGCACGGCAACACGCGCGTCTTCAGCAACGTCACGCGCTTGCTTGGTGAAGCCACGACGGGTTTCTTCGGTCAGGGCCGGCATACTGATGAGCAGCAACTCACCGAGGTTGGTCGGGTTCAGGTTCAGGCCTGCACTGCCGATCGCCTTGTCGACGGCACCCAGCATGTTGCGTTCGAACGCAACGACTTGCAGGGTACGGGCGTCTTTGACAGTGATGTTGGCCACTTGCTTGATCGGAGTGTCAGCGCCGTAGTACGGCACCATCACACCTTCCAGGATGCTTGGGTGCGCCTGACCGGTACGGATGCGACCGAAGTTGTGGGACAGCGATTCCACCGACTTCTGCATGCGCTCTTTGGCGTCTTTCTTGATTTCGTTGATCATTGTTGAACTTCCTCGATCAGGGTTCCTTCAGCGCCGCCATGTACGATGTTCAGCAGGGCGCCGGGCTTGTTCATGTTGAATACGCGCAGCGGCATCTTGTGATCGCGGCACAGGCAAATAGCTGTCAGATCCATCACACCCAGCTTGCGATCCAGCACTTCATCATATGTCAGATGATCGAACTTCTCGGCATGCGGATCCTTGAATGGGTCGGCAGTGTAGACGCCATCGACCTTGGTCGCTTTCAGCACGACGTCGGCATCGATTTCGATGGCACGCAGGCAGGCTGCCGAATCCGTGGTAAAGAACGGATTGCCGGTACCGGCCGCGAAAATCACCACGTCCTTGGAGTTCAGGTGGCGCATGGCTTTGCGGCGATCATAGTGATCGGTCACGCCAACCATGGAAATGGCCGACATCACGATGGCCGAGATATTGGCACGTTCCAGCGCGTCGCGCATGGCCAGGGCGTTCATCACAGTGGCCAGCATGCCCATGTGGTCGCCTGTCACCCGATCCATGCCGGCCTTGCTCAAGGCCTCGCCACGAAACAGGTTGCCACCGCCGATCACCAGACCGACCTGTACGCCGATGCCGACCAACTGGCCGACTTCCAGCGCCATCCGATCCAGCACTTTTGGATCGATCCCGAACTCTTCCGAGCCCATCAGGGCCTCGCCGCTAAGCTTGAGTAGAATGCGTTTATAGCGAGCCTGATAACCACTGCCCTGCTGAGCCATTGCGAATCTCTCCTGCGGCGTATTTAAAAAAATCTGTGCAAGCTGTTTTACAGCTGCCGTTCACTCTAGCTTGGCGCTGCTTCAGCGCCATCGGAACCTGGCTTTGTAAGTCAGTTCCCAGTGGAAACCAATTAAAAATTGGTAACCCATCTGAAAAGAGGCTGCGCGCGTGAGCGGGCAGCCTCTTTCGGGCGACAGTTGAAAAACCGTCTTATTGCTTGGCGGCAGCCAGCTGGGCAGCAACTTCTTCAGCGAAGTTGTCGACCGGCTTCTCGATGCCTTCGCCTACTTTGAAGTAAGTGAAGGAAACGATTTCTGCGCCGCCTTTCTTGGCCAGCTCGCCAACCTTGATTTCAGGGTTCTTGACGAACGCCTGCTCAACCAGGCTCGCTTCTGCCAGGAACTTGCTGATACGGCCTTTGACCATGTTCTCAACAATGTTTTCCGGCTTGCCTTTGATCTTCTCTTCGTTCAGCTGCAGGAACACAGCTTTTTCACGCTCGATCGCTTCAGCCGAAACCTGCGAAGGCAGCAGGAACTCAGGGTTGCTTGCAGCTACGTGCATCGCGATGTCTTTGGCCAGCTCGACGTCGCCGCCTTTCAGAGCCACAACAACACCGATCTTGTTGCCGTGCAGGTAGGAACCTACAACGTCACCTTCGATACGGGTCAGACGACGGATGTTGACGTTTTCGCCTACTTTGGCAACCAGTGCTTCGCGAGCGGCTTCTTGAGCAGCGATCAGCGGAGCAGCGTCGGTCAGCTTGTCAGCGAAGGCTTTTTCTACGCTAGCAGCAACAAAGTTTTTGAAGTCGTCTTGCAGAGCCAGGAAGTCGGTCTGCGAGTTCACTTCCAGGATAACGGCAGCTTTACCGTCGTCCTTGATTGCGATTGCGCCTTCAGCGGCAACGTTGCCAGCCTTTTTCGCAGCCTTGATCGCGCCCGAAGCACGCATGTCATCAATGGCTTTTTCGATGTCGCCGTCAGCCTTTTCCAGGGCTTTCTTGCAGTCCATCATGCCTTCGCCGGTACGCTCGCGCAGTTCTTTAACCAACGCTGCAGTAATTGCTGCCATTTTCAAATTCCTCTTGGATAGGTTTTCAACCATTCCACCCGATCGAACGGGCGTTCAATTCTTCCCGAAACACCTTGTAGCTGCTGCACGTTACAAATGCAGGAGGTGCGCTGCCACACGTGGGCGCCAACAAACGGTTTTCGAGGTGGCAAAAAGGGGGCCAAGCCCCCTTTTTGCTTACTGAGTCAACGCCAGGGCGTCGATTACTCAGCTGCAGCCTGAGTTTCTTCAGCTGCGAATTCAACAGTGCCGCCAGCAACATTGTTGCGACCACGGATCACTGCGTCAGCCATCGAACCCATGTACAGCTGGATAGCGCGGATTGCGTCATCGTTGCCTGGGATGATGTAGTCAACGCCTTCCGGGCTGCTGTTGGTATCGACAACGCCGATGACCGGGATGCCCAGCTTGTTGGCTTCGGTGATCGCGATGCGCTCGTGGTCAACGTCGATCACGAACAGTGCGTCTGGCAGACCGCCCATGTCCTTGATGCCGCCCAGGGAGCGATCCAGCTTTTCCAGGTCACGGGAGCGCATCAGCGCTTCTTTCTTGGTCAGCTTGGCGAAAGTACCGTCTTCGGCTTGAACTTCAAGGTCACGCAGACGCTTGATGGAAGCACGAATGGTTTTGAAGTTGGTCAGCATGCCGCCCAACCAGCGGTGGTCGACGTACGGCGAACCGCAACGTGCTGCTTCTTCAGCAACGATCTTGCCAGCGGAACGCTTGGTGCCGACGAACAGAATCTTGTTTTTGCCCTGGGCCAGACGCTCTACGAAAGTCAGAGCTTCGTTGAACATTGGCAGGGTTTTTTCAAGGTTGATGATGTGAATCTTGTTACGCGCGCCGAAAATGTACTTACCCATTTTCGGATTCCAGTAACGGGTTTGGTGACCGAAGTGCACACCGGCCTTCAGCATATCGCGCATGTTGACTTGGGACATGATAGTTCCTTAATAAGTCGGGTTTGGCCTCCACGTATCCCAATGACCAACCAGTGGCATAAAGCCAAAGGCACCCAGGTCATCGTGTCGACACGTGTGTGGATTTAAGCTTCTCGGGGCATCCCCGGAAAGCGGCGCATTTTATACCACAGGGTGCACAGAAACGGAACCCGGAATCTGTATTCGCACCAGAGACATGGGCGCAGCCCCCTTGGAATCGCCGTCAGGCACACCATTGTATAGAGAGAGACGATGTACGCAGGCGCGGATTTGCGCCTTTCGTCTGTTAGAATCGGGTTTTTCAGGGTCGCAAAACGTACACCTGCCACCCTATCCGTATCAGCAAGCGCCGCCGAGCGCAGAGAGAGCCTGTATGACCGTCAACCTCAAAACCCCCGAGGACATCGCTGGCATGCGTGTCGCCGGCAAACTGGCCGCCGATGTGCTGGAAATGATTGCCGAACACGTCAAACCGGGCGTGACCACCGATCAACTGAACCAGATCTGCCACGACTACATCGTCAACGTGCAGCAGGCCATCCCGGCCCCGCTTAACTACAAGGGTTTTCCGAAGTCGATCTGCACCTCGATCAACCATGTGGTCTGCCACGGCATTCCAAACGATAAGCCGCTGAAAAACGGTGACACCCTGAACATCGACGTCACCGTGATCAAGGACGGTTACCACGGCGACACCAGCCGCATGTTCCACGTTGGCGAAGTACCTGTCTGGGCCGAGCGCCTGTCGCAGGTCACTCAGGAATGCATGTACAAGGCAATCGAGATCGTCAAACCTGGCTGCCGCCTCGGCGACATCGGTGAAGTCATCCAGAAGCACGCGGAAAAGAACGGCTTCTCGGTGGTTCGCGAGTTCTGCGGCCACGGCATCGGCAAGGTGTTCCACGAAGAACCGCAGATCCTGCACTACGGCCGCGCCGGCACCGGCATGGAACTGAGGGCCGGCATGACCTTCACCATCGAGCCGATGATCAACCAGGGCAAAGCCGACACCAAGGTGCTGGGCGACGGCTGGACCGCGATCACCAAAGACCGCAAGCTCTCGGCGCAGTGGGAACACACCCTGCTGGTGACCGACACCGGCTACGAGATCTTCACCCTGCGCGCCGACGACACCATCCCGCGCGTCTCGGCCTGACCCGTAGAACGCTCCCACCTTTATAGAAGGAAAGCCAATCGATGCCGCAGGTGGATCCCGAACTCTTCGACCGCGGCCAGTTCCAGGCTGAACTGGCCCTGAAAGCGAGTCCTATCGCGGCGTTCAAAAAGGCGATCCGCCAGGCGCGCGAGGTCCTCGATACGCGTTTTCGCAATGGCCGCGACATCCGCCGCCTGATCGAAGACCGCGCATGGTTCGTCGACAACATCCTGCAAAAGGCCTGGGAGCAGTTCAACTGGAGCGAAGACGCCGACATCGCGCTGGTCGCGGTCGGTGGCTATGGCCGGGGCGAGTTGCATCCCTACTCTGACATCGACTTGCTGATCCTGCTGGACAGCGCCGATCACGAAGTTTTCCGCGACTCCATCGAGCGTTTTCTGACGCTGCTGTGGGACATCGGCCTGGAAGTCGGCCAGAGCGTACGCTCGGTCGATGAATGCGCCGAGGAAGCCCGTGCCGACCTGACCGTGGTCACCAACCTGATGGAAAGCCGCACCATCTGCGGCCCCGAGCGCCTGCGTCAGCGCATGCTTGATGTCACCAGCACGGCCCACATGTGGCCGGCCAAGGAGTTTTTCCTGGCCAAGCGCGCCGAACAGAAGGCCCGCCACCACAAGTACAACGACACCGAATACAACCTGGAACCCAACGTCAAAGGCTCGCCCGGCGGCCTGCGGGATATCCAGACGATTCTGTGGGTGGCCCGGCGTCAGTACGGCACCCTGAACCTGCGCGCCCTGGCCGGCGAAGGTTTTCTGGTCGAGAGCGAAAACGCCCTGCTGGCGTCGTCCCAGGAATTTCTGTGGAAAGTGCGCTATGCCCTGCACATGCTCGCCGGTCGCTCCGAAGACCGTCTGCTGTTCGATCATCAACGGACCATTGCCGGCCTGCTCGGCTTTGAAGGCGACGACGCCAAACAGGCGGTCGAAAACTTCATGCAGCAATATTTCCGCGTGGTGATGAGCATTGCCCAGCTCAGCGACCTGATCATCCAGCATTTCGAGGAAGTCATCCTCGCCCCGGAAGACGAAGCACCGCCGCAGCCGATCAACTCGCGCTTCCAGTTGCACGACGGCTACATCGAAGCGCGCAACGACAACGTGTTCCGTCGCACGCCGTTCGCCATGCTCGAGATTTTCGTGTTGATGGCCCAGCAGCCAGAAATCAAAGGTGTGCGCGCCGACACCATTCGTCTGCTGCGCGAGAACCGGCACCTGATCGACGACAATTTCCGCAACGATATCCGCAATACCAGCCTGTTCATCGAGCTGTTCAAGTGCAAGATCGGCGTGCACCGCAACCTGCGCCGGATGAACCGCTACGGCATCCTCGGGCGTTATCTGCCGGAGTTCGGCTTTATCGTCGGGCAAATGCAGCACGACCTGTTCCACATTTATACGGTCGATGCGCACACCCTGAACCTGATCAAACACCTGCGTAAGTTGCAGTACACCCAGGTGTCGGAAAAATTCCCGCTGGCCGCCAAGCTCATGGCCAAACTGCCCAAGCCTGAGCTCATTTACATGGCCGGCCTGTACCATGACATCGGCAAGGGCCGGCATGGCGATCACTCGGACATCGGCGCGGTCGATGCCGAAGCATTCTGCCAGCGCCATCAGTTGCCGCTGTGGGACAGCCGCCTGATCGTCTGGCTGGTGCAGAACCACTTGGTAATGTCGACCACCGCGCAGCGCAAGGATCTGTCCGATCCGCAGGTGATCCATGATTTCGCGCAGATCGTCAGCGACGAAACCCGTCTGGACTACCTGTACGTGCTGACGGTTGCCGATATCAACGCGACCAACCCGACGCTGTGGAACTCCTGGCGCGCCAGCCTGTTGCGCCAGCTCTATACCGAGACCAAACGCGCTCTGCGTCGTGGCCTGGAAAACCCGGTGGATCGCGAAGAGCAGATCCGCCAGACCCAGAGCGCCGCACTGGACATCCTCGTGCGTGGCGGCACCGATCCGGACGACGTCGAGCAGTTGTGGGCACAACTGGGCGATGACTATTTCCTGCGTCACACCGCTGGCGACGTGGCCTGGCACAGTGACGCGATCCTGCAGCAACCGGCCGATGGCGGCCCGCTGGTGCTGATCAAGGAAACCACCCAGCGCGAGTTCGAGGGCGGCACGCAGATCTTCATCTATGCGCCGGATCAGCACGACTTCTTCGCCGTGACCGTGGCCGCGATGGATCAGCTCAACCTGAACATTCATGACGCCAGGGTCATCACCTCAAGCAGCCAGTTCACCCTCGACACCTATATCGTGCTCGACAACGACGGTGAATCCATCGGCGACAACCCGACACGGATCAAACAGATTCGCGACGGTTTGACCGAAGCGCTGCGCAACCCGGACGACTACCCGACGATCATCCAGCGCCGGGTGCCGCGCCAGCTCAAGCACTTTGCCTTCGCGCCGCAGGTAACGATCCACAACGACGCTCAGCGTCCGGTGACGGTGCTGGAACTCACCGCCCCTGATCGCCCGGGCCTGCTGGCGCGGGTCGGCGGGATCTTCCTCGAGTTCGACCTGTCGCTGCAGAACGCCAAGATTGCGACCCTGGGCGAACGCGTGGAAGACGTGTTCTTCATCACCGACGCCCACAACCAGCCGCTCTCCGACCCACTGCTGTGCAGCCGCTTGCAGGACGCAATCGTCGAGCAACTGAGCGTCAATCAGGAACCGGATATCAAGCTTTCGCGCATCAGTATTTGAATCAGCAAACTACCCCTGTGGAGGCAGATATAGCTGCCGGGGCTTTTGTGGTGAGGGGATTCATCCCCGATGGGTTGCGAAGCAGCCCCGAACCGGCAATCGCGGAGTATCCGTTACACCGCACGCGATGGTTTTGCGGCTGCTGCGCAGCCGATCGGGGATAAATCCCCTCGCCACGGAGTTCTCTCCACATTGAACGAGGTCCCCATGAACAACGCTCTGAACCAGCTCCAGCCTTACCCGTTCGAAAAGCTCCGCGCCTTGCTCGGCAGCGTGACGCCGAACCCGGACAAACGCCCGATCGCCCTGTCGATCGGCGAGCCGAAACACCGTTCGCCAAGCTTTGTCGCCGAAGCGCTGGCGAACAATCTGGATCAGATGGCGGTGTACCCGACCACTCTCGGCATTCCGGCCCTGCGCGAAGCCATCGCCGGCTGGTGCGAACGTCGCTTCGGCGTACCAAGCGGCTGGATTGATCCGGCGCGCAACGTGCTGCCGGTCAACGGCACCCGCGAAGCGCTATTCGCCTTTACCCAGACCGTGGTCAATCGCGGTGACGATGCACTGGTGGTCAGCCCGAATCCGTTCTATCAGATCTACGAAGGGGCAGCGTTCCTCGCCGGCGCCAAGCCGCACTACCTGCCGTGCCTGGACGAAAATGGCTTCAACCCGGATTTCGACGCAGTCTCGCCAGACATCTGGAAACGCTGCCAGATCCTGTTCCTGTGTTCGCCGGGCAATCCGACCGGCGCGCTGATCCCGGTCGATGTGCTGAAAAAACTCATCGCCCTGGCCGACGAACACGACTTCGTGATCGCCGCCGACGAGTGCTACAGCGAACTGTACTTCGACGAACAGACCCCACCGCCGGGCCTGCTCAGTGCGTGTGTCGAACTGGGCCGCAAGGACTTCAAGCGTTGCGTGGTGTTCCACAGCCTGTCCAAGCGCTCCAACCTGCCGGGACTGCGTTCCGGTTTCGTCGCGGGCGACGCCGATATCCTCAAAGGCTTCCTGCTCTACCGCACCTACCACGGCTGCGCGATGCCGGTGCAAACCCAACTGGCCAGCGTTGCGGCGTGGAATGACGAAGTGCATGTGCGCGCCAACCGTGCGCTGTACCGCGAGAAATTCGACGCTGTCTTGGCGATCCTCAGCCCGGTGATGGACGTGCAGCGTCCGGACGGCAGTTTCTATCTGTGGCCGAACGTACAAGGTGACGACGCGGCGTTCTGTCGCGACCTGTTCGAGCAGGAACACGTGACCGTGGTGCCAGGCTCGTATCTGTCCCGCGAGGTAGACGGTGTGAATCCGGGCGCCGGTCGAGTGCGCATGGCGCTGGTTGCGCCACTGGCTGAATGCGTCGAGGCCGCAGAGCGGATTCGCGCGTTTGTCTCTCGCCAGGCGTAAGTGTCTTTACCGTGCCAGTTCCGCTGGCACGGTAACCGGTCATAAAACCGTACATATATTCAATTTACCGACTCCAGCTCAGTCACTAGCATCCCTCATTCAAAGCAACTTCCCGGGAACAATAAGCAACCGGATAAGTTAAACCTGAAGAATGAAAACATGGATGTTCAGTTATGCACTCAACCCGGCTTCAGCCAAGCAAGCAATTCAAAAACACACGCGCCTCCCGCACTATCACATGCACTTGGGAGACTCAGAAAAATGTGGGCTAAAAACAATCCGGCAAAATTCTGGACTCCCGGCAGCACACTTCGCATCGCGTTCCTCAACGGTACGCAGGCATTCAAGGACGAAACGATCGCCGCCGCCAGCAACTGGTTGCCGCACATCAACTTGAAGTTCGATTTCGTCGAAGGTGAAGAAGGCGATATCCGCATACTCAGTCAACCGGGAACGTTTTCCTCTCTGATCGGTACCGATGCTCTCTTACATCCCGATGAGCCGACCATGAGACTCTGGCCACACCCACCGAGCCAGGCACGTTATTTCGCAGCCAATGTCATGCATGAGTTCGGTCACATGCTCGGTGCAGAACATGAACAGACCAACCCCACGGCAAACATTCCCTGGGACAAACCGGCCATTTATAAACAACACGGAATAACTGCCGACCCGGAAGAAGACAACTACCAGGCCAGCGTGACGCGCAAACGACTGCACGATTGGTACTTTGACGTCGGCAATCCCGACGAAAGCATTTATTCAGATTACGACCAGAAGTCGATCATGCACTATCCCGTCAGCCAGTCCTGGACACTCGGTGACTTCCAGATCTTCATCAATCTGGGTCTCAGCGAACAGGATAAAACCTTCATGTCGAACGCTTACCCCTACCCCGAGAGTCAGTGAGCCTGTCAGGTCCGTATCGGACTATTTGACCTGCCCCAGATTTGCCTCGCTCAAATCAAGCTCGCTCAATACTTCTCTGAGCACATCATCACCAATCTGGTGATGACGGCTCAGGCTATACAACTCAAGGCGCTGCGCCCGCAGCGCCTTGAGTCGCAAACGGCGTTCCAGCAGATCCATCTGGAACGCCAGCGCCTGGGCTTCAGCCGAATCGTTGAACACTTCTAGCTGATGCCGGTACTCGGACATGATCCGCGCCTTGAGTTCGGCCGAGAGTGCTGCCTGAGCAGCATCCTGCGGCGCGACCTCTTCGGTTTCCAGCGCATGGATCGCCGCCTCGGCGGTCTTGCGCCAGGCATCGCGCACTTCCTGACGGCGCTTGTCGTCCGGACTTTTCTCGATGCCGCGCAGCAGCAATGGCAAAGCGATGCAGGCGCAAATCAGCGACAACAGAATCACCCCGGCGGCGATGAAAATCAGCAGATCGCGCTCGGGGAACGCCTCGGCCCCCATCAACATCGGCACCGACATCACACCGGCCAGCGTCACCGCACCGCGCACACCGCCGACGGTCAGCAGCCAGCAGGATCGCGCGGTCGGCACTTGCGTCAGGTCGCCCTTGCCGCGCAAACGGCGCAGCAGTACCGACAGGCGCCAGATGCTCTGCACCCAGATAAAGCGCAACAGCACCAGTGCGAGGAAGATCGCCACCACATCGAGGCCACGGTACAGCAGCGTCGGCCACAACGTCGGCTCGTGGCTGACCACCGCTTTGATGATGTCCGGCAATTGCAGGCCCAGCAGCAGAAAGATCAGACCGTTGAAGGCAAATTCGAGCAATGACCAGACGCTACGGTTGAGCAAGCGAGTGCTGGTCTGTCGTGGCAACAGATCGAGCCAGCTCTGCATCATCCCCGCCGCCACCGCCGACAGGATGCCCGAAGCGCCCAACCGCTCGGCCAGCACATAAGCCGCGAACGGCAGCAGCAACATGAACACCACGTGGGTGGCCGGATCGTCCCAGCCCCGGGCGATCATCCACGCGCGCAAACGCCCGACCAGCCAGCTCAGCACCACGCCGACGGCCAAGCCTCCGACCGCCACCAGCACGAAGGTCAGGCTGGCATTGGCCAGTGAGAACACTCCGGTGACCGCCGCAACCAGGGCAAACTTGAACGTCACCAGACCCGAGGCATCGTTCATCAAGGCTTCGCCCTGCAGTATGTGCATCAGCGGCGTCGGCAAACGGTTCTGCGAGATCGCCGACACCGCCACGGCGTCGGTCGGCGACAGCACAGCGGCCAGCGCGAAGGCCACCGGTAGTGGAATTGTCGGCAACAGCCAGTGAATGAAGTACCCGGCACCGACCACGGTAAACAGCACCAGGCCGACCGCCAGCGTCAGGATCGGCCCACGCAAATGCCAGAACTCGCGTTTGGGCATCCGCCAGCCATCGGAGAACAGCAGCGGCGGCAGGAACAGAAACAGGAACAGCTCCGGATCCAGCGCTACGTGCAGGCCCAATGTCGGCCAGGCCAGCAAGGCACCGGCGGCGATTTGCACCAGGGGCAGCGGCAGCGGGATGACCCGTCCGACCAGCCGCGAGACGCTGACCAGCATCAGCAGGATCAGGACGGTATAAGCGGTTTGCATAAAGCGGAAATCTCAGACAATCGACAGCGTTGAACGGTCATATTAGCCGCTCAGGATACGTCTGACCGTTGCACCTATGTCGCACGCCCGCAACGCCATTCCAGTGTGGGAGCGAGCTTGCTCGCGAATACGGTGTGTCATTAACAGAGATTTTGACTGACACGGCCCCTTCGCGAGCAAGCTCGCTCCCACAGGGTTTTGCATTGCCAAATGAAGCCGGGCGCCGCGAAACGCGTTGGCCATGGCATAATCCGACACCATTTTTTTCCAGCACCTGTAAAGGGGGCGATTCCTTGACCGTTTCAAGTAAAACGTTGCACCTTTTCGGCATCAAAGCCTGCGACACCATGAAGAAGGCGCGCACCTGGCTCGATGAACACGCTGTCAGCTACGACTTTCACGACTACAAAACCGCCGGCATCGACCGTGAGCACCTGACTCAATGGTGCAACGAGCACGGCTGGCAAACGGTGTTGAACCGTGCCGGCACGACCTTTCGCAAACTCGACGACGAACGTAAAGCCGATCTCGACCAGTCGAAAGCCATCGAACTGATGCTCGCGCAGCCCTCGATGATCAAGCGCCCGGTGCTTGATCTCGGTGATCGAACCCTGATTGGCTTCAAGCCAGACATCTACGCGGCCGCACTCAAGTAAGCAGCCCGTCACTTATTGCTAGAGGTATTCACATGTCCAACTCTCTGTTCAGCATCGCCTTTGGTGTCGGCACGCAAAACCGTCAAGGTGCCTGGCTGGAAGTGTTCTACGCCCAGCCACTGCTCAACCCGTCGGCCGAACTGGTCGCTGCCGTTGCGCCGATCCTCGGCTACACCGAAGGCAACCAGGCCATCACCTTCACCACCGCGCAGGCTGCGCAACTGGCTGAAGCGGTCAAAGGCATCGACGCCGTTCAAGGCAAACTGCTGACCCGTCTGGCCGAAAGCCACAAGCCGCTGGTCGCCACCCTGCTGGCCGAAGACGCACAGCTGACCTCGACGCCAGAGGCGTACCTGAAGCTGCACCTGCTGTCCCATCGTCTGGTCAAGCCGCACGGCGTGAGCCTGGCCGGGATCTTCCCGCTGCTGCCGAACGTGGCCTGGACCAGCCAGGGTGCGATCGACCTGAGCGAACTGGCCGAGCTGCAACTCGAAGCCCGCCTGCGCGGCGAGCTGCTGGAAGTGTTCTCGGTGGACAAGTTCCCGAAAATGACCGACTACGTGGTGCCGGCCGGCGTGCGTATCGCTGACGCCGCTCGTCTGCGTCTGGGTGCGTACGTGGGCGAAGGCACCACCGTGATGCACGAAGGCTTCATCAACTTCAACGCCGGCACCGAAGGCCCGGGCATGATCGAAGGCCGCGTTTCCGCTGGCGTATTCGTCGGCAAGGGCTCGGACCTGGGCGGCGGCTGCTCGACCATGGGCACTTTGTCGGGCGGCGGCAACATCGTGATCAAGGTGGGCGAAGGCTGCCTGATCGGCGCCAACGCCGGTATCGGTATTCCGTTGGGCGACCGCAACACCGTCGAGTCGGGCCTGTACGTGACCGCCGGCACCAAGGTCGCGCTGCTGGACGAGCACAACAACCTGGTCAAGGTTGTGAAGGCGCGCGAGCTGGCCGGTCAGACCGACCTGCTGTTCCGTCGCAACTCGGAAACCGGTGCCGTGGAATGCAAGACCCACAAATCGGCGATCGAGCTGAACGAAGCGCTGCACGCGCACAACTAAGCAGCCGTACGATCCACCTGTGGGAGCGAGCAAGCTCGCTCCCACAAGGTTCGATGTACCCCCGCCCAAGTTCACAGGGCTGAACCTATGATGATTCCCTCCCCCTGGCGTGCCGACTTTCCGGCCATCGCCGCCCTGCAACGGCAAGACCAGACCTATCTGGACAACGCCGCCACCACGCAAAAACCCCAGGCCCTGCTTGACGCACTGACGCATTACTACGCCAACGGCGCGGCCAATGTGCATCGTGCGCAGCATCTGCCCGGCGCCCACGCCACACAGGCGTTCGAAGACAGTCGGCTCAAGGTTGCCCAGTGGCTGAATGCCGGTGACAGCGGGCAGATCATCTTCACCCACGGCGCCACCAGCGCGCTGAATCTCCTGGCTTACGGCCTGGAACATCTTTTCCACCCGGGCGATGAAATTGTCATCAGCGCCCTGGAGCATCACGCCAACCTGCTGCCGTGGCAGCAACTGGCGCAGCGTCGCGAGCTGAAACTGGTGATCCTGCCACTGGACGAAGACGGGGTGATCGACCTCGCTGCTGCCGTTCACCTGATCGGTCCACGCACTCGCTTGCTGGCGATCAGTCAGCTGTCCAACGTGCTCGGTGCCTGGCAACCGCTGCCGGCGCTGCTGGCGATGGCCAAGGCGCACAACGCGCTGACCGTGGTCGATGGCGCCCAGGGTGTGGTGCATGGTCGCCACGACGTGCAGGCGCTGGGTTGCGACTTCTATGTGTTTTCCAGCCACAAGCTGTACGGCCCCGATGGCCTCGGCGTGCTGTTCGGGCGCAACAAGGCGCTTGAGCAACTGCAGCCCTGGCAGTTCGGCGGCGAAATGGTGCTGGAAGCCAATTATCACGATTCACGCTTCCGCCCTGCCCCGCTGGGGTTCGAGGCGGGCACGCCGCCGATCGCCAGCGTGATTGGCCTCGGTGCCACGCTCGATTATCTGGCCGGGCTGGATCAGGACGCGGTGTCCGCTCACGAAGCGGCGCTGCACGCCTATCTGCTGCAAGGCCTGGCCGCGCGTAACGGCATTCGCCTGCTCGGCAAGCCGCAACTGGCGCTGGCCAGTTTTGTCGTCGAGGGTGTGCACAACGCCGATCTGGCGCACCTGCTCACCGAGCAAGGCATCGCCGTGCGCGCCGGGCATCACTGCGCCATGCCGTTGCTGAAAAGCTTTGAGCTGGCCGGTGCTATTCGTGTGTCGCTGGCGCTGTACAACGATTCGGAGGATCTGGAGCGTTTCTTTGACGCGCTGGATCAGGCCCTGGAGTTGCTGCGATGAACCTGCCGCTCGCCGCCGCCGAAGCGCTGCAGACCTTTCACAATGCCGCCGGTTGGGAACAACGCGCGCGGTTGCTGATGCAGTTTGGCGATCGTCTGCCGCCGCTGAGCGACGCGGACAAATGCGAAGCCAATCGGGTGCATGGCTGTGAGAGTCAAATGTGGCTGGTGGGGGAATTGCAGGACGGCCACTGGCAGTTCAGCGCTGCCAGCGATGCGCGGATGATTCGTGGGTTGGTGGCGTTGTTGCTGTTGCGGGTCAACGGTTTGAGCGCTGTCGAGTTGCAGCAGGTGGATTTGCCGGACTGGTTCAATCAGCTGGGACTGTCGCGGCAGTTGTCGCCGTCGCGCAGTAATGGCTTGAATGCCGTGCTCCAGCGGATGAATGAGTTGGCCGGTTAATCGCCATCGCTGGCAAGCCAGCTCCCACAGGGTTCGATGGTGTTCATAGATGCGGTGAACTTACCCAATAACTGTGGGAGCTGGCTTGCCAGCGATGAGGTCATCAGCCTCACAGATCAAACCTGAGGTTTTACTCGGTCAGCCGGCCGCCGCACACCCGCCACAATCTTGTCCACCGCCTTGGTCGCCGCGACCATGCCGAACGTCGCCGTGACCATCATCACCGCGCCAAACCCGCCGGCGCAGTCGAGCTTCACCCCGTCGCCGACAAAACTCTTCTGCAAACAGATGCTGCCGTCCGGTTTCGGATAGCGCAGTTGTTCGGTGGAGAACACACACGGCACGCTGTAATGGCGAGTCACGGTACGCGAGAAGCCATAGTCGCGACGCAACGTCGAACGCACTTTCGAGGCCAGTGGATCGTTGAATGTGCGGTTGAGGTCGCAGACCTGAATCAGCGTCGGATCGATCTGTCCGCCAGCACCGCCGGTGGTGATGATCTGGATCTTGCGCCGCTTGCACCAAGCGATCAGCGCAGCCTTGGCGTTGACGGCGTCGATGCAGTCGATCACGCAGTCGATGTTCGGTGTGATGTACTCGGCCATGGTGTCGCGGGTGACGAAATCCGCCACCGCGTGCACCGTGCAGTCCGGGTTGATCCCGCGCAGACGCTCGGCCATCACCTCGACCTTGGGTTTGCCGACGGTGCTGTCCAGCGCGTGCAACTGGCGGTTGGCGTTGCTGACGCAGACGTCGTCGAGGTCGAACAGCGAAATCTCACCCACGCCACAGCGGGCCATGGCTTCCGCCGCCCAGGAACCGACGCCACCGACGCCGACAATCGCCACATGGGCCGCACGCAGGCGCTCAAGGCCCTCGATGCCATACAAACGGGCGATGCCTGCAAACCGCGGATCTTCTGTACTCATGACCATTACCCCAAAAACCGGCGCGCATTATAGGGCCGTCGGCGGCCAAGAACATCTTTGACGCTATGAACGGTGAACGCCGCCGTTTTGCGCAACCCTTGTGGCGAGGGAGCTTGCTCCCGCCGGGTCGCGAAGCGGCCCTTGAAAAGCGGACTGCTTCGCAGTCCAGCGGGAGCAAGCTCCCTCGCCACCGGGAATTGCTATAACTGAATAACAAAGTTTTCTCTTACAAGCTGTTACTAAAGAACTTAAATCAGGTTGGACTGCCCAATGTCGGGCATTTCCCTGTCCGGTGTACGAGCAGTGAACTGCCGGTGTAGGATTCGCGCCCTTTTGGCGCTTGCCAACCGTTCCTTCGTTCCACAGCCTTTGGAACCCGAAATAGCTATGTCATCGCGTAAATTTGGTCTCAACCTGGTGGTGGTTCTGGCAATCGCCGCCCTGTTCACCGGTTTCTGGGCGCTGATCAACCGCCCGGTCTCCGCGCCCAACTGGCCGGAGCAGATCTCCGGTTTCTCTTATTCGCCATTCCAGCAGGGCCAATTCCCGCAGAAGGATCAGTATCCGACTGACGATGAAATGCGCCGTGATCTGGAGATCATGAGCAAGCTGACGGACAACATCCGCATCTACTCGGTCGACGGTTCGCTGCAGGACATCCCGAAACTGGCGGAAGAGTTTGGTCTGCGCGTGACCCTCGGGATCTGGATCAGCCCCGATCAGGAACGCAACGAGCGCGAGATCCAGCGCGCCATCGAACTGGCCAACACCTCGCGCAGCGTGGTGCGGGTGGTGGTCGGTAACGAGGCGATTTTCCGCAAGGAAATCACCGCCGAACAACTGAGCGTGCTGCTGGATCGCGTGCGCGCAGCGGTGAAAGTGCCGGTGACCACCTCCGAGCAATGGCACGTCTGGGAAGAACACCCGGAACTGGCCAAACACGTCGACCTGATCGCTGCGCACGTGCTGCCTTACTGGGAATTCATTCCAGTGGACAAGGCCGGGCAGTTTGTCTTCGACCGCGCCCGCGACCTGAAAAAGCTGTTCCCGAAAAAACCGTTGCTGCTGTCCGAAGTCGGCTGGCCGAGCAACGGGCGCATGCGCGGTGGCGCCGATGCGTCGCCGGCGGATCAGGCGATCTACCTGCGCACGCTGGTCAACAAACTCAACCGTCAGGGCTTCAACTACTTCGTGATTGAAGCCTTCGACCAGCCGTGGAAGGCCAGTGACGAAGGTTCGGTCGGCGCCTACTGGGGCGTGTTCAACGCTGCGCGCCAGCAGAAATTCAACTTCGAAGGCCCGGTCGTCGCCATCCCGCAATGGCGCGTGCTGGCCATCGGTTCGGTGGTGCTGGCGCTGTTGTCGCTGACCCTGCTGATGATCGACGGCTCGGCCCTGCGCCAGCGTGGCCGCACCTTCCTGACCTTTATCGCGTTCCTTTGCGGTTCGGTGCTGGTGTGGATCGGCTACGACTACAGCCAGCAATACAGTACGTGGTTCAGCCTGACGGTGGGTTTCCTCCTGGCGTTGGGTGCGCTCGGGGTGTTCATCGTGTTGCTGACCGAAGCGCATGAACTGGCCGAAGCCGTGTGGATTCACAAGCGTCGGCGGGAATTCCTGCCGGTGATCGGTGATTCGGACTACCGGCCGAAAGTCTCGATCCACGTGCCTTGCTACAACGAGCCGCCGGACATGGTCAAACAGACCCTCGACGCCCTCGCGGCCCTCGATTACCCGGACTATGAAGTCCTGATCATCGACAACAACACCAAGGACCCGGCAGTCTGGGAACCGGTGCGCGACTACTGCCAGACCCTCGGCCCGCGCTTCAAGTTCTTCCACGTCTCGCCCCTGGCCGGTTTCAAGGGTGGCGCGCTGAACTACCTGATTCCGCACACCGCCAAGGACGCCGAAGTGATCGCGGTGATCGACTCCGACTACTGCGTACACCCGAACTGGCTCAAGCACATGGTGCCGCACTTCGCCGACCCGAAAATCGCCGTGGTGCAGTCGCCGCAGGATTACCGCGACCAGAACGAAAGCACCTTCAAGAAGCTCTGCTATGCCGAATACAAAGGCTTCTTCCACATCGGCATGGTCACCCGTAACGACCGCGACGCGATCATCCAGCACGGCACCATGACCATGACCCGGCGTTCGGTTCTGGAAGAGCTGGGCTGGGCCGACTGGTGCATTTGTGAAGACGCCGAACTCGGTCTGCGCGTGTTCGAAAAAGGCCTGTCGGCGGCGTATTACCACGACAGCTACGGCAAGGGTCTGATGCCGGACACCTTCATCGACTTCAAGAAGCAGCGTTTCCGCTGGGCCTACGGCGCGATCCAGATCATCAAGCGCCACACCCGCAGCCTGCTGCGCGGCAAGGACACCGAGCTGACCCGTGGCCAGCGTTACCACTTCCTTGCGGGCTGGCTGCCGTGGGTGGCGGACGGCATGAACATTTTCTTCACCGTCGGCGCGCTGTTGTGGTCGGCGGCGATGATCATCGTGCCGCAGCGGGTCGATCCGCCGCTGCTGATTTTCGCCATCCCGCCGCTGGCGCTGTTCGTGTTCAAGGTCGGTAAGATCATCTTCCTCTACCGTCGCGCCGTCGGCGTGAACCTCAAGGATGCGTTCTGCGCGGCATTGGCCGGGCTGGCGTTGTCGCACACCATCGCCAAAGCGGTGCTGTACGGCTTCTTCACCAGCAGCATTCCGTTCTTCCGCACACCGAAAAACGCCGACAACCACGGCTTCTGGGTGGCGATTTCCGAAGCGCGGGAAGAGCTGTTCATCATGCTGCTGTTGTGGGGCGCGGCGCTGGGGATTTACCTGGTGCAAGGCATTCCGAGCAACGACATGCGCTTCTGGGTGGCGATGCTGCTGGTGCAGTCGCTGCCGTACGTTGCGGCGCTGATCATGGCGTTCCTCTCGTCGCTGCCAAAACCGGCGGCGGAGCCTGAACCGGCGCCTGTCGTCTAATTCCTCTTTGATCCACTAAACGGCGGCCAATGGTCGCCGTTTTGCTTTAAGATAACCGCCATTTTGCGAGGCTTGGCGTGATACGCGGTGTAACCGACCGAACCCAATCCCTGTGGGAGCGAGCTTGCTCGCGAAGGCTTTGTAACATTCAACCCTTATGTTGCCTGATATACCGCTTTCGCGAGCAAGCTCGCTCCCACAGTGGCCCCAGCCCAATTTCAAGCTCCCGGAGTTTTCCATGACGGCCCACGCCGACCTTTCGCCGACCCTCCAACTCGCCATCGACCTGATCCGCCGTCCGTCCGTGACGCCGGTCGACGCCGATTGCCAGAAGCAGATGATGCAGCGCCTGGGCGATGCCGGTTTCACCCTCGAGCCGATGCGCATCGAAGATGTGGACAACTTCTGGGCCACCCACGGCAACGACGACGGCCCGGTGCTGTGCTTCGCCGGCCACACCGACGTGGTGCCGACCGGTCCGGTGACTGCCTGGCAGATCGACCCGTTCAACGCGGTGATCGATGAACACGGCATGCTCTGTGGCCGTGGCGCAGCGGACATGAAAGGCAGCCTGGCGTCGATGACCGTCGCCGCCGAGCGTTTCGTTGCCGACTACCCGAATCACAAGGGCAAGGTCGCGTTCCTCATCACCAGCGACGAAGAAGGCCCGGCGCACCATGGCACCAAAGCGGTGGTTGAACGTCTGGTGGCGCGCAAGGAACGTCTGGACTGGTGCATCGTCGGCGAACCGTCGAGCACCACACTGGTCGGTGACGTGGTGAAAAACGGGCGTCGCGGCTCGCTGGGCGCCAAGCTGACCGTGCGCGGCGTGCAGGGTCACGTGGCCTACCCGCATCTGGCGAAGAACCCGATCCACCTCGCGGCTCCGGCGCTGGCCGAGCTGGCTGCCGAGCATTGGGATCACGGCAACGATTTCTTCCCGCCGACCAGTTTCCAGATTTCCAACCTCAACTCCGGCACCGGCGCGACCAACGTGATTCCGGGTGATCTGGTGGCGGTGTTCAACTTCCGCTTCTCCACCGAATCCACCGTCGAAGGCCTGCAGAAACGCGTGGCCGACATCCTCGACAAACACAATCTGGATTGGCACATCGACTGGGCGCTGTCCGGCCTGCCGTTCCTCACCGAGCCGGGCGCGCTGCTTGACGCGGTGTCGTCGAGCATCAAGGACATCACCGGCCGCGAGACCCACGCGTCGACCAGCGGCGGGACTTCCGATGGCCGTTTCATCGCGACCATGGGTACGCAAGTGGTTGAGCTGGGGCCGGTCAACGCGACCATTCACCAGGTCAACGAGCGTGTGCTGGCGGCCGATCTCGACGTGTTGACCGAGATTTACTACCAGACCCTGATCAAGTTGCTCGCCTGATGCTCGCGTGCCCGATCTGCAGTGAACCGCTCAGCAGCGTGGACAACGGCGTGGTCTGCCCCGCCGGCCACCGCTTCGACCGCGCGCGTCAGGGCTACCTGAACCTGTTGCCGGTGCAGCACAAGAATAGTCGCGACCCTGGCGACAATCAGGCGATGGTCGAGGCGCGCCGCGACTTCCTGAACGCCGGGCATTACGCCCCGGTGGCCAAGCGTCTGGCAGAACTGGCGGCGAGTTATGCGCCAGCGCGCTGGGTCGATATCGGCTGTGGCGAGGGTTACTACACCGCACAGATCGCCGAGGCCCTGCCGGACGCCGATGGCTACGCACTGGACATCTCCCGCGAGGCGGTGAAACGCGCCTGCAAGCGCAACCCGGCGCTCACCTGGTTGATCGCCAGCATGGCCCGTGTGCCATTGGCGTCGGGCAGTTGCCAATTTCTCGCCAGCGTTTTCAGTCCGCTGGACTGGGCAGAAGCCAAACGCCTGCTCAGCGTCGGCGGCGGTCTGATGAAGGTCGGCCCGACCAGCGGCCACCTGATGGAACTGCGCGAACGTCTGTACGACGAAGTGCGCGAATACACCGACGACAAGCATCTGGCCCTGGTGCCGGAAGGCATGGCGCTGGCGCACAGCGAAACTCTGGAATTCAAACTGACGCTGGACAAGCCCGAGGATCGCGCCAACCTGCTGGCGATGACACCCCACGGCTGGCGCGCCAGTGCCGAACGCCGCGCCGCCGTGATCGAACAGCCCGAGCCGTTCGTGACCACCGTGTCGATGCGCTACGATTATTTCGTTCTTCAATAACTTTTGGTCTCGGGCAAGTGCCCGGGGCCGGCTAAATCCGCGAATGGATTTTTCAGACCCGCAGTGAGGACATCCATGCGCCAACCGGATATCGAGATTTACCTGAAAGACGCCGACGTCGACCACAAGGCGATTTCCGCCTGGCTCGGTGAGGCTCTGGGCCCGTGCAGCGACTGGGTACAGAAAGGCCAGACCTACAAGTGCAAGGCCGGCAACATCCCGGTGACGTGGCTGCCGAAGGCCGTGGGCAAATGGAACAGCCTGTACCTGGAAAGCGACGCGACGCCTTGGGACGACGACATCGCCTGCGCCCGTGCAGCCTTTGCCGCGCTGAACGTGGAAGTGCGTTGCGCACCGGGCACGTGGGTCGAGGAAGAAGGTGAGGAAACGGCGGATCGCTGGATTCGCATCAGCGCCGACGGTGAAGAAGAAATCACCTGGAAAACGGCATAACAAAGCCGTACACAAAATCTGTGGGAGCGGGCTTGCCCGCGAAGGCGGCGGCACATCCAAAATAGAGGTGGCTGACAAACCGCTTTCGCGGGCAAGCCCGCTCCCACAGTGTTTTCCGAGTATCCGAAGAGTGCGGTTTACAATCCGACCACGTCTTCAGCCTGCAACCCCTTCTGCCCTTCCACCACCGCATATTCAACCTGCTGACCTTCAGTCAGCGAGCGATGCCCTTCGCCGCGAATCGCGCGGTAGTGCACGAACACGTCCACCCCGTCGTCGCGCTGAATGAAGCCGTAGCCCTTGGCGTCGTTGAACCACTTCACATTGCCGGTTTCACGTGTTGCCATCTGTTCATACTCCTTTTTTATTATTGAACAGGCTTTTCGCAGGAAAGCCTTTGCGGAACGTCAGCCTGCGCCCGACGTCCATAAAGGGCCCCGGCGACAGATTGCCGAGTATATGACAGGCGCAAAAACTCTCAACAGGAGATTACTTCGCCGCTTTTTTGCCGATTTTCGATGAATCCGGCAAACTGTCGACCGCCCGAGCAAACGCTCGGTTTTATTCACTCACGCAGAAGCCGTATGACCCGTTCCCCGTTCCGCCGTCTTGTGTTTGGCACCTTGCGCCGATTGTTGTACCTCTGGGTTCGCTCCGAGACGATCAACCAGTCGTCGCTCACCCTCAACCTCGACCGCAGTCGTCCGGTGTTCTACGTCCTGCAAAACCCATCGCTGACTGATCTGGCGGTGGTCGACACCGAGTGCACCAAGGCCGGTCTGCCGCGTCCGGTGCTGCCGGTGTCGGTGGGACCGTTGATCGAACCGGCGGCGTTTTTCTACCTGACGCCGGACCCGGACTGGCTCGGCCGTCAGGACAAGCGCGGGGCACCGCCGACCCTGACCCGTCTGGTCAGCGCCCTGACGCAGAACGCCGCCGAAGACGCGCAGATCATTCCGGTCAGCGTGTTCTGGGGCCAGTCGCCGGACAGCGAAAACAGTCCGTGGAAGTTGCTGTTCGCCGACAGCTGGGCCGTCACCGGGCGTCTGCGCCGACTGCTGAGCATCATCGTTCTGGGACGCAAGACCCGTGTGCAGTTCTCCGCGCCGATTCACCTGCGCGAACTGATCGAGCACAACAAGGGCCACGAACGCACCGTACGCATGGCCCAGCGCATCCTGCGCGTGCACTTCCGCAACCTGAAGGCGGCAGTGATCGGCCCGGACATTTCCCACCGGCGCAATCTGGTCAAGGGTCTGCTCAATCAGCCACTGGTCAAGCAGGCGATCGTCGACGAAGCCGAACGCGAGAACATTTCCCTGGAAAAAGCCAAGGCCCAGGCCCTGCGCTACGGCAACGAGATCGCCTCGGACTACACCTACACCGCGATCCGTTTCCTCGAAGTGGTGCTGAGCTGGTTCTGGAACAAGATCTACGACGGGATCAAGGTCAACCACATCGAAGGCGTGCAGAAGGTCGCCCAGGGTCACGAAGTGATCTACGTGCCGTGCCACCGCAGCCACATCGACTACCTGCTGCTGTCGTACCTGCTGTTTCGCAACGGCCTGACCCCGCCGCACATTGCCGCCGGGATCAACCTGAACATGCCAGTGATCGGCAGCCTGCTGCGCCGTGGTGGCGCGTTCTTCATGCGCCGTACGTTCAAGGGCAATCCGCTGTACACCTCGGTGTTCAACGAATACCTGCACACCCTGTTCACCAAAGGTTTCCCGGTCGAGTACTTCGTCGAGGGCGGCCGCTCGCGCACCGGGCGCATGCTGCAACCGAAGACCGGCATGCTCGCGATCACGATGCGCAGCTTCCTGCGTTCATCGCGGATGCCGATCGTCTTCGTGCCGGTGTACATCGGTTACGAGCGCGTGCTGGAAGGTCGCACCTACCTCGGCGAATTGCGTGGCGCGAGCAAGAAGAAAGAGTCGATCTTCGACATCTTCAAAGTCATCGGCGCGCTCAAGCAGCGCTTCGGTCAGGTCGCGGTGAACTTCGGCGAACCGATCAAACTTGCAGAGTTCCTCGACAGCGAACAGCCAGACTGGCGCCAGCAGGAACTCGGCCCGCAGTACAAACCGGCCTGGCTCAACGAAACCACCAACCGCCTCGGCGAGAAAGTCGCGCAGCACCTGAACGAAGCGGCGGCAATTAACCCGGTCAATCTGGTGGCGCTGGCGCTGCTCTCGACCACCCGCCTGGCGCTGGACGATCGGGCCATGGCGCGGGTGCTGGATCTGTATCTGGCGCTGCTGCGCAAAGTCCCTTACTCGCCGCACACCACGTTGCCCGAAGGCGACGGTCGCGCGCTGATCGAGCATGTGAAGGACATGGACCTGCTGTCCGAGCAGAACGATGCGCTGGGCAAGATTCTGTATCTGGACGAGCAGAACGCCGTCCTGATGACCTACTACCGCAACAACGTGCTGCACATCTTCGCCTTGCCAGCGCTGCTGGCGAGCTTCTTCCAGAGCACTTCGCGCATGAGCCGCGAGCAGATCCTGCGCTACACCCGCGCGCTGTATCCGTACTTGCAGTCGGAGCTGTTCATCCGCTGGAGCCTGGAGGAACTGGACGCGGTAATCGATCAATGGCTGGAAGCGTTCGTCGAGCAAGGCCTGCTGCGTTTCGAAAAGGACGTGTACCTGCGACCCGCTCCAAGTTCGCGGCACTTTGTGCTGCTGACCCTGCTGTCGAAAAGCATCGCGCAGACCCTGCAGCGCTTCTACATGACCGTCTCGCTGCTGCTCAACGCCGGGCAGAACAGCATCAGCGCCGAAGAGCTGGAAGACCTGTGCACGGTCATGGCCCAGCGCCTGTCGATCCTGCACGGCCTGAATGCCCCGGAGTTCTTCGACAAGAGCCTGTTCCGTCATTTCATCCAGACGATGCTCGACCTCGACGTCCTGCGCCGCGACGAAGCCGGCAAGTTGAGCTACCACGAACTGCTCGGCGAACTGGCGGAGGGCGCGGCCAAACGCGTGTTGCCGGCGGAGATTCGTCTGTCGATTCGTCAAGTGGCCCTGCATCGCAGTGAAGATGCCGCGGAAACGGCAGTGACACCGCAAGTCTGAAACTTGTCGACAACTAACGGGGTACCACTCGGGTTCCCCCGTTAGTTGATCCGTGAATTAATAGGCTCTTTAAAATAATCACGATAAGGATATCGAGATGAGCCTGTTACAAGATCCCGCTTCGGCAGTGACTTTAAACTTCAGCCTGCCTGCAGCCTTTCAAATCCCCTTCGACGGTGAACATGAAACCATTGTCAGTATCGAGGTGGTTAATCCGAAGTTGGCGACGCCCGCCAGGGAACAGCGCTTCGCGAGACTGTTCGAAGGCGACTGGAAGTTCGAGTTTGCCCATTCCCATACCAATATCGGCGTGAAGTACCGGATTACCGTGCGGATGTTCCACAACCGCCAACCCCTGCTGCTTGATCAGGAACACTTTGTTATCGTCAACACGCTGCCTCATCGCCAGACTGTGCACTTGAGCCCGATCGGGCTGTTGTATGTTGAAGTTCAAGAGCCGGAAAGTTTCCCGACCGAAGAAGCGGTCACTATCAGCCTGCATGAAGCCGACAGCCCTGAAGTTGAACTGGTGCGCGTCAGCCATGACGAACAGACCGCGACTTCGTTCTATCTGCGATACGACCCGGCCAGCGTTACTCCCGGCAAACGTTATGCACTCAGCGGCATCGAAAATCGCTACCACCAGCGTATTCCGGTCAGTCCCGGTCGAATAGAACTGTGCCCGCCGCCACGCGAACAACGCGGGTGGTTCATGCAGACACTGGCGCAGTGGATGGAAAAACCCTTACGTTTGTTCACTGACGCTGAAAGCAAAATCCGCTAGATTTCCATCGGCGCCGGGATTCTTCCGGCGCACCTGCCTCAGAGGTCCCGATGAAAAAACTCACCCTTCTCGCCGCAGCCACCCTGTTGAGCGCCTGCCAGTCGACCACCCCCGCCGGCAAAGTCGGCCTCGACGGTGAAGTGTTCTACCTGCAACGCATCGCCCTGCCACCGAGCGCGACGTTGAGCGTGAGCCTGCAGGACGTATCGCTGGCCGACGCCCCAGCGGTGGTCCTCGACGAGCAGAAAGGCCCGGTCAAAGGCCAGGTGCCGCTGCCGTTCCACTTGAGTTACGATCCGGCCCAGGTCAAACCCGGCCACCGCTACTCGGTCAGCGCGCGCATCGAAGTCAACGGCGAGCTGATGTTCATCACCACCGAGAACCACGCCGTGCAACTGGACGGCAACGATCCGCAGCCGCTGAAAATCCGCGTCGACGCCATTCGCTAATTGTCTTTCAAGGAAGCTGCCATGCTCCGCCCTACCCTTCGCTTCGCCAGCCTGTGCGCGGGCCTGATGATCTCTGCCAGCGCCCTGGCACTGTCGCTCAGCGACCTCTCGCAACAAGACGCCACCGGCGGCCTCAAGGACGCCCTGACCCAAGGCGCACAAATCGCCGTCAAACAACTCGGCACCCCGGGCGGCTTCAGCAACAACCCGGAAGTGAAAATCGAACTGCCGGGCAAACTCGGCAAAGTCGCCGGCAAGATGAAAGCCTTCGGCATGGGCGCCCAGGTCGACGAACTCGAAACCGCCATGAACAAAGCCGCCGAAAGCGCCGTGACCCAGGCCCAGCCGATCCTCGTCGACGCCGTGAAGAAAATGACCGTGGCCGACGCCAAAGGCATCCTCAGCGGCGGCACCGACTCGGCCACCCAATACCTGGACAAAACCAGCCGCGAACAGATCCGCGCCAAATTCCTGCCCATCGTCAAACAAGCCACCGACAAAGTCGGCGTAGCGCAAAAGTACAACGCCTTCGCCGGCCAGGCCGCGACCTTGGGCGTGGTGGATGCGAAAAGCGCCAACGTCGAAAACTACGTCACCGAACAAGCGCTCAATGGCCTGTTCGAAATGATCGGCAAACAGGAAGAAACCATCCGCAAGAATCCGGCGGCTGCAGCGACCGGTCTGGCGAAGAAAGTGTTCGGCACCTTGTAATTTTTGTCGCTGCACGAAAAAGCCCGCTGAACCGGTGAAGGTCAGCGGGCTTTTTATTGCGAGTCAGCCTTGCGGATCGACTTGATCGAGGAGGCGGTTTACCGAGGGCGTCGTGGAGCTTGCGCGAGTCGAGGAAGGCGTAAGGTGCAGGGTCGCTTGGACATTCTGGTTCGGATTCGGGGGGGGGGGGGAACAGAGTGGAACGCCTGACTGTTCGAGTGGAGTAACCACCATCACTT
>NZ_JTKF01000037.1:0-71179 GCF_000828175.1 Pseudomonas sp. W15Feb9B
AGCGAAACCAGCACCCTGGCCGACGAGATCGATACCGTTCGTTCGTCGATCAACTGGACACTGGGTGCCAATCTGGAAAACCTGGTGCTGACCGGCACCGACGATCTCAAAGGTATCGGCAACAGCCTGGACAACATTCTCATAGGCAACAGCGGCAATAACTCCCTCGAAGGAGGCGCTGGCAACGACATCCTCGACGGCGGCCTGGGTAGCGACTTGATGAGAGGGGGGGCCGGCTCCGACACATACTATGTCGACGATATCTTCGACTTCGTCTTCGACATGGGCGCCATGCCAAACGACGTCGATCTGGTGATCTCGTCCATCGACTACACCCTCGATGCCTCCATTGAGAACCTTACCCTTGCAGGTGTCGATAATCTCAATGGCACGGGCAGCGAAAAGAACAACGTTCTGGTCGGCAACACCGGCAACAACATCCTCGATGGTGGTGCCGGCATCGACACCATGATCGGTGGCGCCGGTAATGACATCTACATCGTGGACAACTATCAGGATGTGGTGACCGAGCAGGTGGGCGAAGGCCATGATCTGATCAGAACCAGTATCAGCTACACCCTTTCGGCCAACGTCGAAGACTTGACGATGCTCGGCAATGATTCCTCGACACTGACTGGCAATGCCTTGAACAACGTGATCAGGGGCAACTCCGCAACCAACTACATCGACGGCGGACTCGGTGCGGACACTATGATCGGCGGCGATGGCCACGACGCCTACACCGTGGACAACATCAACGATGTGGTGATTGAACTCGCCAACGAAGGTATCGACACCGTCAACACCAGTATTGACTACACACTGGCGGACAACGTCGAAGACGGCCAGATGATTGGCAATGCCGACCTGAACATGACCGGCAACGCCCTGGATAACGTCTTGCACGGCAACGAGGGCAACAACATCCTGGCGGGCGGCCTCGGCGCTGATCGCATGATTGGCGAGGGCGGCGACGATATCTTTATTGTGGATAACGTCAATGACCTCGTCTTCGAGTTCCAGAATGGCGGCCACGACCTGATCCGTACTTCGGTCGACTACAACCTTTCGGATAACGTCGAGGACGGCACCCTGCTCGGCAGCGCAGACCTGACAATGTGGGGCAACAACCTCGACAACATTCTGACGGGTAACGCCGGCAACAACGTACTCGGCGGCAATGGCGGAACCGATAAACTGTTCGGTGGGGACGGTAACGACACACTATACGGTGGATGGGGACACAGCACATTGACGGGTGGCAGCGGGGCTGACACCTTTGCCATCACTAATATGATCAATCTCGGAATTGAATTCGGCAAAGGCTCTTCGCAAAATGTCATTGCCGATTTCAACGCACTGGAAGGAGACAAGATCGATTTCTCCAAATTCGACATTGACCCGATAACCCTCGGCTACCAACACTTGACGTTCATTGGCTCCAATGAATTTACCGGACTGGGGCAACTGCGGTTTGCAGATAACGTCCTGTCGGGCAACCTGAGCGCAGACGCTGGGGGTCACTTCGAAGTGCAAGTGGTGGGTGTCAGCTCGCTCAGTGCGAACGACGTCATCGTCTGATCCCATTGCTGTCTGAAACAAAGCTGAAAAATGAAAACACCCCGCCAAGGCGGGGTGTTTTTTTCCGCTAGGCCAGCAAGCCCAGCTCTTTGGCGCGCGCCACTGCCTGAGTCCGCCGCTCAACCCCCAGTTTGCTGTTGATGTGGCTGGCGTGAGTTTTGACGGTGTGCAGCGAAATGAACAACTGTTCGCTGATTTCCTGGTTCGAACACCCCTGAGCGATCAAGCGCAGTACCGCCAGTTCGCGACTGCTGAGCTGTTCGGTGACGGTGGACTCCAGCATCTGCCGGGCAGCCGGCGGGGGCAAAAGCTCAAGCAACTGCCGGCCTGCCAGTCCGGTCGAAGCCACAAGTTGTGCACGCAACCAGTCCGAGTGCTCCTTGGCCAATCCATCGAATGGCTGCAACACGCCACCAGCCGCGAGCTCCAGCGCCTGACTCAATGTCTTGCGTGCTTCCGGCTCGCGCCCGCCCGCCAGCAGCAATGCAATCTTCTGCGTCAACGCCATCACACTGAGTAACTGCCGGCCGGTTTGCTGGCCGTTTTCGTGCAGCACGTCCAGCCGCGCTTCAGCAAGCATTGGCTGGCATCGCGTCATGTCGAGCAACGCCTGTTGCAGCTCCACATGCAATGGCAACTGTGGATGAAACTCCGGCGGCGCCGCTGCACGCTCGCCGGTGTAGGTCTGACCAAGACGCGCCAGCCAGGCCTCGGCCAGATCGGTTCGGCCCTGCGCCAGCCACAGTTCGCATTTGACCAGGGTGATCATTGCCAGATAGTAGATCGGCGGGACGTCCCAGATGTGCATCAGGCGCTCGGCTTCGGCGAGTTCGGCAAAGGCCTTGGCAAACTCACCTGAGCTGCCGTCCAGACGGGCGATCACGCAATGTCCGATCAACACACTGATATCGCGACAGGCCCGCGCTTCCGCCACACCGCTCAGCAACCGCGCCCGGGCCTGCTGGGGTTGCAAGCGCATGGACAACAGAAAACCTTCGTACAGCGTCAGCCGCGCACGTACCGCATACAGACGTTGCGGGGACAGTCCCCGCAACCGTTCCAGGCCCTGATGCACCTCATCCAGCGCGCGCAATATTTCCCCGCGCGACTGCAGTACCCGTGCCCGGTCGTAATGCGCCAAGGCTTCGAACAACGGATTGCCAACCCGCTGCGCCAGCTCGAGGGATTCGCGGTTCAGGCCCCGGGCGCGCCACAGGTCGCCGTCGGCGATCGCCAGATTGGACAAGGTCGACAGGCACATCAGACGTTGCCCGTAACGTTTTACCGGCAGACTTTCCAGCGCTTCGCTGCAATAGCGGTGAGTCAGTTCACGCTGGCCACGGCCCCGGGCGATGATCCCGCTGAGCGCCAGCCATTGTGCAAGCATCGACTTCTGCGCAGAGGCCGAAGGCGCCGGCAGGAAGCGACTCAAATGACTGGCCAGCTCTTCAGCGGCATCCAACTGACAGGCCAGCCCCAGCGCCCAGCTGTACAGCACGATCAAGCGTGGCGTGCTGATCAGCAGGCTGTCGGGCAAGTCCATCTTCCAGCGCAGCAGCATGCCCACGTTCTGCTCGGCCAGCAGTTGTTCCTCGGACAGGTTCTGCACCAGATTCGCCGCCACATCCAGGTGGCCGGCGCGCAAGGCTTGCTCCACCGCTTCGTCGAGCAGCCCTTGAGCATTGAACCAGCGGCAGGCGCGCAGATGCAGGGTCGCCGCCGGCACCAGCGTCTGGGTCACGGGCCGGCTGCGCAGCAGATCGGAAAACAAATGGTGATAGCGATACCAGTGACCGTGCTCGTCCAGTGGTACCAGGAACACCTGATGCGCCAGCAGAAACCGCAGGATTTCGGCGCTGTCGTGGGCTTCACGCACCGCGTCGCACAGCTCGCTGCAGAAGCGTTCCTGAGGCGCGGTGTCGTAGAGAAATGCCTGTACCTCGGCGGGCAGGCAATCGATGACTTCCTCCAGCAGATAGTCGCGAATCAGCCCCTCCCCGCCGTTCAGCGCTTGCGGTAAGGCGGCCTCGCTGCCGGCTTCAGATGCCGCCAGCAACCAGAAACGCAGCCCGGCCACCCAGCCTTCGCTGCGCTGGATCAGATTTTCCAGGGCTTCACCGCGCAATGAACTGCTGTGTCGATCAAGCAGGGTCAGTGCTTCGTCATGGGTCAGACGCAGATCCTGCTCGTGCAGTTCCAGCAGTTGTCGCGACAGGCGCAGGCGCGCCAGATGCCAGTCCGGACGCTGCCGACTGGTGACCATGACCAGCAAGCCATCGGGCAAGTGATTGAGGAAAAACTGCAGGCAGCGGTCGAGCACCGGGCCTTGGGCGAGATGGTAATCATCGAGCACCAGCAGCAGTGGCGCCGTTGGCTGCAGTTGCAGCGCCAGCTCATCGAGCAAGCCGTCGAGCCATTCTTCGAAGGCAAACGGCTGATGGCGCTGGCGCATCTTCAACAGGCCCAGCGCGCGACTGCCCAGATTCGGAAAGTAGTCCTGCAGTCCTTCCAGCAAGCGCTCGAGAAAACGTCCCGGATCGTTATCCCGCGGGCTCAGGCCCAACCAGAGACTTCGCCAGTGCGCTGGCAGGCTCTGACAGAACTCCACCGCCAGCGAGCTCTTGCCGAAGCCTGCCGGCGCACAGACCAGCAACAGGCGCCCCGCAAGCCCCGCACTCAGGCGCTCACACAGACGCGGTCGCGACACATGGCCGTCGGGCAACGGCGGGCGAAAAAAACGCCCGTCCAGCGTCGCAACGGCAGCGCTTGCAGGATCCGGAAGCGGGGACAGATCAGTCATGGCCGGCTCTTGTTTGAATGGCGGTTGGCGGCGTAGCAGATGTCCGCAGACTAGCGGTAAACGTAGAGGGTTTGAAGGTTATTGCTACAAATGGCTACAAAAAGACTACGAGCCAGCAGACGCTCGTTCACAAAAGCGCGACGCAAAAAAACGCCCCGAACCAGTCGGGGCGTTTTTTCGAGGATGCGGCCTCGGGTCAAAGCTTAGCGGATACCGTCCTGGCCCAGGTTGCCCGGCTGGAATTCGCTCTTGGTGGCAGAGAAGCCGAAGTCATACGCTGATTTCTCTTCGTTCTTCATGCCCAGTGCCAGGTAACGGCCCGATTGCAGGTCGTACAGGGCTTCCAGCGCGTACCACGGCACTTGCTTGTCGTAGTAATCCTCGGCATGCGCCTCGGCCACACGCCACAGCTGACCGCGACCGTCGTAATGGTCGATGACCGCTGCCTGCCAGGTGTCTTCGTCGATGTAGAAGTCACGTTTGGCGTAGATATGGCGCTGCCCCGGTTTCAGGGTCGCCACCACGTGCCAGACCCGACGCAGCTCGTAACGGGTCAGATCCTGATTGATGTGACCGGCCTTGATGATGTCGGCGTACTTGAGGGTCGGCGAGTCGATCTTGTAACTGTTGGAGGCGATGTACATCTCTTTCTTGCCTTCCAGCGCCCAGTCGTAGCGATCCGGCGCACCGTTGTACATGTCGAGGTTGTCGGAAGTGCGCAGGCCATCCGCGGCAGTACCCGGCCCGTCATAGGACACTTGCGGTGCCTGACGCACACGGCGCTGGCCAGTGGCGTAGACCCACGCCTTGCGCGGTTCCTTCACCTGGTCGAGGGTTTCGTGCACCAGCAGCACGGTACCGGCCAGACGTGCCGGCGCGGTCACTTTCTGCTTGAAGTAGAACAGGATGTTGCCCGGGTTGGCCGGATCGTAATCCTTCATCTTGTCGCGGAACACGAACTGGTCCTGGAAATACACCAGGCTGAACGAGCCGTTGGTTTGCGGCGTGGCCTGGGTGACCAGACGGGTCACGCTGCCACCGCGATAGCGGGTGATGTGGTTCCAGATCACCTCCAGACCGCTTTTCGGAATCGGGAACGGCACGGCGGTGTCGAAGTTTTCCAGACCGTTACCGCCGGCAACCAGATTGGTGGTGGTGGCGTTCTTCCTGATCGCGGCAAACACGTCATCCGGCACGGTCGAACCGCGATGGGACGGGTACACCGGCATCTTGAAGGTATCCGGGTAGCGCTTGAACATCGCGTACTGGCCCGGAGCAAGCTTGGCCTTGTACTGCTCGACGTTCTGCGCGGTGATGGTGAACAGCGGTTTTTCACTGCCGAACGGGTCGGACAGGAAACCCTTGCTGTCGACGGTACCGGCATTTTTCGGCAGCGGTTTCCAGGCCGGGATCGAACCGTCGGCGTTACCGGCCATTTCAGCGCCCATCGGCGTCAGGCTCTTGCCAAGTTTGTCGGCTTCGGCGGCGGGAACGGCCGCCATGACGCTGGTCGCCAGCAGCGACAGCCCCAGAACACCGGCTTGGAACAGACTCTTTGTTATTTTCATATGTGTGTTCGTCCTGAAAAAACTGTGCTTAGAAGTTCACGCCAACACTGAGGGCAACGAAGTCACGATCGTCCACGGTCGTGTAGTCGCCGCCAAAGAAGTTGGTGTAGGCCAGGCTCGCCGTGTAGGTGTTCTGGTATTCGGCATCCAGACCAAGACTGATCGCCTTGCGACCTTCCTCGAAGTTGCCGCCAGGGCCTGGCGAGTAGCCTTTCACGTCATGCGACCAGGCCACGTTCGGCTTGAGGTTCACACCGGCGAACACGTCGCTGTAATCCCAGATCGCACGAGCGCGATAGCCCCACGAGGTCGAGGTGGTGAAACCGTCGTTGTTGCAGTTGCTGGACACGTTATCGCGCGACGCCCCCGGACCGGCACCGTTGATGGTCGAGGTGTTGAGGATCTGCGAGCAGGTGTTCAGACCGCCAGTGGCAGGCAACTCACCCGGGCCGAACACCGGGTCGCGGCCGTAACGGGCTTCGGACTTGCTTTCCAGACCACCGACGTGGGTCACGCCGACTTCACCCACCAGGGTCAGACGGTTGGCGCCCATCACCTGATCGAAGAAGTGCGTCAGGGTGGTTTGCAGTTGGGTGATCTCTTTGCGGTTGTAACCGTGCAGATCCTGGCCCGGCACGCCGTTAAGGACCGACGCATTGGTCAACGCGCCACCCAGCGGACGCACACCGGCGAACAGAATGTCGGTGGAGTTCAATTGCACCGGTGCGTTCGGCCGGTAGCTGACCTCACCGCTCCACGCCGTACCGGTAGGCAGGGTGGTGGAGAAGCTCAGACCGTAGAGGCGAATGTCTTCAGGGTATTCGATGAAGTATTCCGAGTTGCCTGCCACGACCAGCGGGCCCAATGCCTGGAACGGCCCTGGCAATGCCTTGACGCCGTTATAGATCGACTGTGGCGCGCCGGTGGCGCTGAAGATCGGCGCGCGGCTGTGATAGTTCATGAAATAGGCACCGAATTCGGTGGCCAGCGGGTCGAACATGTACTTGGCGGAAACGCCCCACTGTCCGCTGTCACGCGCATTGCGGTTAGGCGCACGGCGTACCAGCACGCCTTCTTCGTTGACGTCGACACCGGCGTTGGCCAACGGCCCGAGGGCAATTCCCGGGATGGTCGAGCGCTTGTTCAATACCCGCAGGTTGTCGTCGCAACCGGTGGTGACGATGTCCGGCTGCGAGAAGAACGTGCCGCAGTTGTCGGTGACGGTCTTCTGCCAGTCGATCTGATAGAAACCTTCGGCAGAAAGGTTTTCGGTGAGGCTCTGCGACACGTAGAACATGTTGACCGGGATCAGACCTTCCTTGATCTCGGCACCCGGACGACGGAACGCGGACACGTCGATCGGGTTGATCGAGTTGATGCCACCGCCGATGAAGGTACTTTCGCCCCAGTTCACCACCTGCTTGCCCAGGCGCACCGAACCTGGCTCATCGGCAATCGAGTAGTTGTGGTAAACGAAGGCGTCGAGGATCTGCCCGCCGGAAGAGCGCGCCGCGACGTCGCGGTTGTGGTTGCTGACGTCCTTGTATTCCAGGTCCTGATTCTGCAGCGCGAAGTCGTACCAGTATTTGCCCCGGACGAAGACCCCGGTGTCGCCGTATTTCAGTTCCAGATCATGGATGCCCTTGAAGATCTTCGAGAAGGCTTGCCCGCTCTTGAAGTTCAGGTGGCCGTTGTCGGAGGTCTGGGACAGGCCCTTGCCGCCGTTGTTGACACCAATAAGGTCCTTGTTCGGCTGCTGAGTCGAGATACTCATGCCCAGGGAGAGCGAAGAGTCGAACTGACCTTCGATTTCACCGACGTTGAAACTGACGCCGAATGCGGGCCCGGCGAGCGTAGAGGCAAGACTGACGGCCAGAGGCAGTTTAGCCCGGCGCCAGAACTGGTTTACTGATGTCATCGACGCTACTCCATGTGCATTATTGTTATGGCATTGAGTACTTTTAAAAACGCCTGGAAGACCGGGAGCCAGTAGCCGCCCGACGTCACTCCAAAGTTGCATCGCCCCGTGTCGTGCGTGTGCCCCGTTCTTAAAAATCCTTGAGCGGACTATAGCCAGCAGGCGGGTATCGCTTGATCCCTCTAAAGTGTGATTTGCAGCTGCCGACCACTCTGGAACAGTCCTTTCGCCAGTCCGACAGATGTCGGCTCGGCAAGGATGGCTGATTTTTTCGATTTAACAAGCCAAGCGCTTGCTTGGTGGGTCTGGCGCGCCGTTTTCGGCGCGCCAGCAGACACTCAAAGTGTCGAGAGGAAGGTGCTGTTGTTGGCCTGCCATTCGGTGATGTCGAGGCGGATGCGCTTCTTGTCGAGCTTGCCGACGCTGGTCTTGGGAATTTCCGTAACAAGGGCGATCTGGCTCGGGATCGCCCACTTGCTCAAGTGCCCCAGTTCCACGAACGGCTTGAGGTGTTCCTTGAGCTCGCGCGCACCGATCTCGTGCCCTTCGCGGATCACCAGCAGCGCAAAAGGCCGCTCGCCCCATTGCGGATCGGCGATGCCCACCACTGCTACTTCACGTACCGCCACATGACGGCTGATCAGGTCTTCGAGGTCCAGCGAAGAGATCCACTCGCCGCCAGTCTTGATCACATCCTTGATGCGGTCGCGGATGTCGATCACGCCCATGCTGTCGAGCGTTGCCACATCGCCGGTGTGCAGCCACCCACCGGCCCACAGTTCGGCGCCCTTCTGCGGTTCGTTGAAATAGCCTTCGGTGAGCCACGGCGCACGCAGCACCAGTTCGCCCTGGGTTTCGCCGTCGGCGGGGAGGAAGTTGCCCTCGGCGTCGACGATCGCCGCTTCCACCAACGGCCCCGGCACACCGGCCTTGATCCGGTAAGTGGTGCGCTCATCTTCAGTGCCGGCCATCAATTCATCGTTGAGGTGCGCACACGAGACCAGCGGCCCGGTCTCCGACATGCCGTACGCCGCCGTCAACTGAATGCCCCGGGCCTTGGCGGTTTCATACAGCGTGCGATTGAGCGCACTGCCGCCGATGACGATTTTCCAGCCGCCGAAATCGGTGCCCTGCGCGCCTTTGGCGTTGAGCAGCATTTGCAGGATGGTCGGCACACAGTGGGAGAACGTGACCTTCTCCTTGCGCCACAGCTCGACCAGGAACTCCGGGTCGTAACGTCCCGGATAAACCTGCTTGAGCCCGAGCATCGTCGCCACGTACGGCAGGCCCCAGGCATGCACATGGAACATCGGCGTGATCGGCATGTACACGTCGTTGGTGCCGAGCAGGCGCACGCTGTCGATCGCGCCCATGATCGTCGACACGCCCATGGTGTGCAGCACCAGTTGCCGATGGGTGAAATACACGCCCTTCGGATTGCCGGTGGTGCCGGTGGTGTAGAACGTGGTGGCGACGGAGTTCTCGTCGAAATCCTGAAAGTCGTAGTGCGCACTGGCGGCGGCCAGCAGTTGCTCGTACTCGCCGACCAGGTTCGGCAGCTCGGCGGTTTTGTCCGGCAGGTCGGTCAGCAGCAGGGTTTTGTCGACGGTGGTCAGGTGCGGCGCGATGGCCTGATACAGTCCGACGAACTCGCTGTTGACCAGCACAAAGCGGTCCTCGGCGTGGTTCATGGTGTAGAGGATCTGCTCCGGCGACAGCCGTACGTTGATGGTGTGAATCACCGCGCCGATCATCGGAATGGCGAACATGCATTCCAGGTAGCGATGGCTGTCCCAGTCCATCACCGCCACGGTGTCACCCGCCTTCACCCCGGCCGCCGTCAACACATTGGCCAGCCGCGCAACCCGCTCGATCAGGGTCGGATAGCTGTAGCGCAACTGGTCTCGGTAGATGATCTCGCGGGTTTTCTCGTAACGGGCGCCGGACATCAGCAACCGCTTGATCAGCAATGGATACTGGTAGGCCCCATCGGCCGGGGGAATGACGCGAGTCTGCAACATATGAATCCCTTTTCTGGCTGCACGGTGTTGGCGTAGAGAGCATTACTCTAGAGCCGTTATACCCCAGCCAAATCAGCCGAAGGAATGATTTGCACAGCCGTACAAATGCTAGCTTTGCGCCAGCATTTGCCGGTATTTCAGCGCCGATCAGGCCGTTTGCCCTACAGCAGCTTCGGAAGGCGTCCGTGGGAAAACCAGCGCAGCAAGGAAGGTCAATGCGCCGAAACCCGCCAGAATCAAGTAAAGCCCTACGAAACCATGACGCGGCTCGACATAGGCAATCAGCGGAATCGCTGTCGCACTGGCGCCGAACGACAGGCAGTAACGCAGGGCGAAGACCCGTGACTGCCACTGAGGCGCGACAAAATTGGCGACCATCGAGTCGTTCACCGTGACCTGACCGAACACCACGAACATGAACGCCGCACCGAGCACGATCACCGCCCAGCCATCGACATGGGCCATGCCGTACAGCAACGGCGCCTGAAACAGCGTCAGCACGAGAAACGGCCATTTCAGACTGATCCGGTGCAGCACTTGACCGATGCTCAACTGCGCCACCGCACCGAAGGCATACGCCAGGCTGACCACCACGCCGAGGGTTTGCGGCGAGGCGAACAAGTCATGCAGACGTTCCTCAAACAGCTTCGGGTAAGTCATGGTGGTGGCGTTGAACACCACACCGCCGGTGGCCGTCGCCAGTGCCAGCACACCAAACACCATGAGCATCGAAATCCGCTGCCCGGCAGCGCCCTTCAGTGCGGTGTGTGGACGCTGCGGGATCGGCTCTTCGCGCACCTGCACGGCAAAGCCGATTCCCAGCATGATCGCCACCACGCCCGGTAACACAAAGGCCGAACGCCAGCCGAACTGCGCCACCAGCAACCCGGTGACCAGCGCCGAGAACGCCACGCCGAGGTTGCCCCACATGCCATTGATGCCGATCTCCCGCCCGCGATTCTGCGCGTAGGCCACCAGCATCGCGGTGCCCACCGGGTGGTAGATCGCGGCGAAAATTCCGATCAGGGTCAACCCGATCACCAGCATCGTCGGGCTGGTGCTCAGCCCGGTGAAGATCGCCGAGGCGCCGATGCCGAAGAAAAACACCAGCATCATCTGCCGCCGACTCCAGTGATCGCCCAGCCAGCCGGCGGGTAACGAGCAGGCGCCAAAGGCAATGAACCCACCCAGGGACAGACCGATCAGCGCGGCGTAGTCGAGACCAAAGGCCTGGGTCATGCCGAGCACGGCGGCGGGGAAAATCAGCATGAACATGTGATCGATCACATGGGCAGCATTGACGTAGCGGATCACGTTTCGAGATTGATTCATGGCAGCACGCTTGTGTTTGTTATGGGTGGAGGGTTGTCAGCGGCGTTATGCTAAGTTGGCGAAAAAGCGCATACCTGCCAACCAGGTCATCGAATCCGACATGTTAATCAGCCACTTCGAACACGGCCCGGTGAGTGCCTATCCCCGGGATTATCTGGACGGCGCGCACCAGCCGCTGCACCTGCACCGCGAGGCGCAGTTGCTGTATGCCGTCAGAGGGATCATGCGGGTGGTCACCGCCCTCGGTGCCTGGGTGATTCCGCCAAGCCGCGCGGTATGGATTCCACCGCAAGTCGCGCACGAGATATTCATGTCCGGCGATGTGCAGATGCGCTCGCTGTTCATTGCCCCCGAGCTGTCACCGGCCAGCCTGCAACAGTGCTGCGTGCTGGCGGTGACGCCGTTACTGCGCGAGCTGATCCTGCGCGCCGTACAAGGCCCGCCGCACGCGGACAATCCGCTGATCCAGCAGTTGATGCTGGAAGAGCTCGCCAGCCTGGAAAACCTGCCGCTGCACATTCCAATGCCCACCGACCGACGCCTGCAGAACATCTGTCTGGCGTTGCTGCACACCCCGGATCACCCCAACACCCTGGAAGACTGGGCGCAGCAGGTCGGCGCCAGCTCACGCACTCTGGCGCGGCTGTTCCAGCGACAACTGAAGATGAGTTTCAACGCCTGGCGCCAGCAACTGCGCCTGATGGAAGCGCTGCCGCGCCTGCTCGCCGGGGACAGCGTGCAGCGCGTGGCGCGGGACCTGGGGTACGGCAGCGCGCGGGCGTTCAGCGCGATGTTTCGCCGGTTGCTCGGGGAAAATCCCCGGGAGTATTTGAATAATCTGAGCAAACTCAGCGAGCTTGTGTAAGGCCCTGTGGGAGCGAGCCTGCTCGCGAAAGCGGTCTTTCAGCCACCAGTAATGTCGACTGATCCAACGCATTCGCGAGCAGGCTCGCACAGTTTTAAGTCGCGGTTCTGAGATCAATGCATCTCGGTAAACGCGATTTTCACGCCGAGAGCGATCAGTACCGCGCCCATGGTGCGGTCGAACCAATGGCCCATGCGGGCAAAACCGGCACGTACACGTTGCTGACTGAACAGCATCGCCACCAGACAGAACCAGGTCGCAGTCGCCACCGCCAGGTAAACCCCGTACCCGGCCTGCACCGCCAGTGGCGTGTGCGGGTTGATCACCACGGTAAACAGCGACAGGAAAAACAGCGTGGCTTTCGGGTTCAGGCCATTGGTGACGAAGCCTGAAGTGAAGGCGCCGCGCGCGGTACGCACGCCAGCTTCCTTGTGCAGGTCATCGGTAACGGTTTTCGCCGGCTGCGCGCGCAAGGCTTTGAAGCCGATGTACAGCAGGTAAGCGGCGGCGGCCCATTTCAAGGCGTTGAACAGCACGATCGACTGCGACACGATCAGGCCGATGCCCAGCAGCGAATAACCCACATGCAGGAAAATCGCCGTGCCCACACCCAGCGCGGTCCAGGTGCCGGCGCGACGACCATGGGTCACGCTCTCGCGCACCACCACGGCAAAGTCCGGGCCGGGGCTGGCCACGGCCAGCAGGTGGATCAGGGCAACGGTCAAGAACTCGGTCCAGTACATGGGGGCTCCTCTGGAAGTAATCAGTCAAATCGGACTCATGGCGCAGATGTTTTCCCTGTGGGAGCGAGCTTGCTCGCGAAAGCGGTGTGTCAGACAACAGCAATTCGCTTGATCCGCCCTCTTCGCGAGCAAGCTCGCTCCCACAGGACTTGTGAGTACCTCTGGCTTTGAGTAACCAATTGTTTCATCTGGTAGGCTCGGCAGATTACGCCTTCCGTTCCAAGCACAAAAGGTACAGTTGATGACGAACCCGCGCCGCGCCGTATTCCTCGATCACCCGTCACTGGATCTCGGCGATCTCGACCTCAGCCCATTGCGCGCCTGCTTCAGCGACCTGCAACTGTTCGCCCAGACCGCACCGGAACAAGTCGCCGAACGCCTGCACGGTGCCCGCGTGGCGATCACCAACAAGATCCGCATCGACGCCGCCGCGATGGCCGCCAATCCGGATCTGCAACTGATCCTGATTACCGCCACCGGCACCAACAACGTTGATCTGGACGCGGCTCGCGTCCACGGCATTACCGTGTGCAACTGTCAGGGTTACGGCACGCCGTCGGTGGCGCAGCACACGATCATGTTGCTGCTCAACCTCGCCACCCGCCTGGCCGATTATCAAAAAGCCGTCGGCGATGGTCGCTGGCAGCAAGCCAGACAGTTCTGCCTGTTGGACTACCCGATTGTCGAACTGGAGGGCAAAACCCTTGGCCTGCTCGGTCATGGCGAACTCGGCGGCGCGGTCGCAAGGCTGGCCGAAGCGTTTGGCATGCGTGTGTTGCTCGGGCAGATTCCCGGCCGCCCGGCACGCCCGGATCGTCTGCCTCTGAACGAACTGCTGCCGCAGATCGACGCCCTGACCCTGCACTGCCCGCTTAATGAACACACCCGACACTTCATCGGCGCCCGCGAGCTGGCGGCGATGAAACCCGGCGCCTTTGTGGTCAACACCGCTCGCGGTGGTTTGATCGACGAGCAAGCCTTGGCCGATGCCCTGCGCAACGGTCACCTCGGCGGTGCAGCGACCGATGTGCTCAGTGTCGAACCGCCGGTCAACGGCAATCCGCTGCTGGCGGGCGATATTCCACGGCTGATCGTCACTCCGCACAACGCCTGGGGCAGTCGCGAAGCACGGCAGCGTATCGTTGGCCAATTGACCGAAAACGCCCAGGCGTTCTTCAGCGGTACAGCGCTGCGGGTCGTCAGTTGATAAACTGCGGCACTTTTTTTCCAAGGAGCAGTTATGGATCCGCGCAGTGAAGTACTGCTTCGTCAGGCCGAGTTATTCCAGGGTTCGCTGTTGCTGGCCGGGTTGCCCGCCGACGATTTGCTCGGGCGTTTGCCGAATGCGTTCGGCTGGTGCTGGCACGCCGGCGATCAGGCCGCACTCGATGCACGTTTCGAAGGTCGCAGCCATTTCGGCGTAAACGTGCCGGAGCGCGAGTTCGACAGCGCCGTGGTGTTTTTGCCCAAGTCCAAGGACCTGACCGACTACATCCTCAACGCGGTGGCCGCACGTCTGCCCGGGCGCGAAGTGTTTCTGGTCGGGGAAAAACGCAGCGGAATCGAGGGTGCATCCAAGCAGCTCAACCCGTTCGGCAAGCCGCGCAAACTCGACAGCGCGCGCCATTGCCAACTGTGGCAAGTGACCGTGGTCAATGCGCCGGAAGCCAAATCGCTGGAAAGCCTGGCGCAGACTTACGAGCTGCCGCTGGCCGAAGGCCCGCTTAAAGTCATCAGCCTGCCGGGCGTGTTCAGTCATGGCCGACTGGATCGTGGCAGCGCGCTGCTGCTGGAGCACCTGGACAAACTGCCGAGCGGTCATCTGCTGGATTTCGGTTGTGGCGCCGGGGTTTTGGGCGCGGCGGTCAAACGGCGTTATCCGCACAATCAGGTGACCCTGCTCGACGTCGATGCCTTCGCCGCCGCCAGCAGTCGTCTTACTTTGGCGGCCAACGGTCTGGAAGCCGAAGTGCTGACCGGTGACGGCATCGATGCTGCACCCATGGGTTTGAACGCGATTCTGAGCAACCCGCCGTTCCATGTCGGGGTGCATACGGATTATTTCGCTACCGAGAACTTGCTGCGAAAAGCAGCCAAACATCTGAAAAACGGCGGCGAACTGCGCTTGGTTGCGAACAGCTTCCTGAAGTATCAGCCATTGATCGAAGAGCATCTGGGCGTGTGCGCGATCAAGGCCGAAGGCAATGGTTTCCGGATTTACCGGGCCAAGCGCGGCTGAAAATTAGCACTTGCCGAATGGATTCTGCCTAGGCAGAATCCGCTCCGTCCTAGGGGAGTAGTCTCCCACGAGCGCCACGCTCGTCCGGCATACGTCAACATACTTGATCCTCAGATCATGGCGTATGCGACCCAAGCGTCCGCACCAGACGGATCGCAGGGTTTGACAAGACCTATGACACGCACACCTTACCCGGGGCGGGAAGGCTGTACGTGTCATAGCCGTGTCGACCCGCCCCTTAGGAAATCCTGATGCTGGACTCGTTACTCGTTCCCACCGCAATCGTTGCCTTGGCCGAAATCGGCGACAAGACGCAACTGCTCGCGCTGATTCTCGCCGCTCGCTTTCGCAAACCCTGGCCGATCATTGCCGGCATCGTCGCCGCGACCTTGGCCAACCACGCAGCAGCCGGTGCGGTAGGCGCCTGGTTCGGCAGCTTCTTCTCCGACGCGGTGTTGCACTGGATTCTTGCCGCGAGCTTCGCCGCCACTGCCCTGTGGACGCTGGTCCCGGACAAGATGGATGACGATGAAGCCGGCACCGCGCGCAAGTTCGGGCCCTTCCTGACCACGCTGATCGCGTTCTTCCTGGCGGAAATCGGTGACAAGACCCAGATCGCCACCGTGATGCTGGCGGCGCAATACCCTGAGCTGTGGCTGGTGATTATCGGCACCACGGCAGGCATGCTGATTGCCAACGTGCCGGTGGTATTGGCGGGTAACTTTGCTGCGGAGAAATTGCCACTGACGTTGATCCGTCGCCTGGCGGCTTCGGCGTTCTTCATTCTGGCAATCGTCGCGGTGTACAAGGCAATGCAGAGCAGTGGCTGGGTTTAATTCCAGCCTGAAGTAACACTGAACTGTGGCGAGGGAGCTTGCTCCCGCTGGGCTGCGGAGCGGCCCAACCTCTGCAATTGCGGTTCAACAGTTTCACCGCATTTGCTGCATTTACGACTGTTTCGCAGCCGAGCGGGAGCAAGCTCCCTCGCCACAATGGCCCGGTCTATCTCAGGACTTCGGGGCTTTTTCGTACAACGGCATCACCTTCGGAATTGCCGCCTGCAACGAAGCGATTCGGCTGGACGAGGCCGGGTGAGTGCTCATGAATTCCGGCGGTGCGCCTTCCGAGGCCTTGCTCATCTTGTTCCACAAGGTGATCGCCGCATTCGGGTTGTAGCCGGCGCGGGCGGCCAGTTCGAGGCCAATCAGATCGGCTTCGTTTTCATTGGCGCGGCTGTTGGGCAAGGTCATGCCGTAGTTGGCCACGGTGTCGGCCAGCGCCAGGCTGTCCTGGCCCAGACCGAACAGCGCACCGGCACCCTGCTTGGCCATTTCAATGCCATAAGCCTTGGACATCGCTTCACGACCGTGCTCGCGCAGGGCGTGAGCGATTTCGTGGCCCATGACTGCGGCGATTTCATCGTCGGTCAGCTTCAGGCTGTCGATCAGCCCGGTATAGAAAATGATTTTGCCGCCAGGGCCGCAGTTGGCGTTGAGCTCATCGCTCTTGATCAGGTTGACTTCCCATTGCCACTGCGCGGCATCCGGGCGGAAATTCGGCGCCTGGGCGATCAGCCGGTTGGCAATTGCCTGAACCCGCTTGGCCTCCGGGCTGGTCTTGTCCAGCACGCCTTTGCTCGACGCCTCGCCGACGGTCTTCTGATAGGACTGGGCATACATCTGGTCGACCTCTTGCGAGGACAGCATGCTGAACATGTACTGCTTGCGCTCCACGCCCACGGCTCCGCCGCTGGTGGTGTTGACCGACTGACAACCGGCCAGCAACAGCGCTGCGCTCAGTGCACTTACAACCAATGTCTTGTTCATTCAAAAGCTCCCTGAAAACCTGCCGCGTATCGTAGGGGGTGAATTGTATCGGCGCCAGATACAACAGACGTGTTGCAGCGTCTTTCGGAAATTTCCCACCGCTGTTGTCGTAAAAAATTCACAGCAACCGGCAAGCCTGCTGCCGCTGCGTCGTGCACCGATCCATTTGCGACATCGCCCGCCCTATGTTCCGTTCAACGCTCATGGCGCCATGCCTGCTGCCGATACAACAGCGCAGACGTCTTCTTGCGTGCGGAGCTCCCATGAAATTCAAGTCGATCCAGTTTTCCGTCGCCGCCCTGGCCGGCGCCATCGTCCTCAGCGTGGTTGCCGCGCTGGTGCTGTACGCGCTGTTTTCCGGTGCCCGCACTCAAGACATGGTGCAACAGCGCACTCAGGCGCAGTTCGAACAAGTCATCGAACAACGCCTGACCTCGTTGGCGCAGACCCAGGTCAGCCAGATCCAGCGCGAACTCGAAGCGCCGCTGCTGATTGCCGGCGGACTGGTGCGGGTCAACACGCTACTCGGCACACCGGGCGCCGACGGCCAGCCGCGACTGAGCATCAGCCGCGAGCAATTGATCAGCCTGATCAAGGAAAACGTCGAGCAGAACCCGAAAATTCTCGGCACCTACATCGGCTGGGAAAAGAACGCACTGGATCACAATGACGCGGCCTATGTTGGCAGCGCCGTGATCGGTATCGACCCTGCCAACGGACGCTTCCTGCCGTGGTGGTTCCGCAATACCGACGGCAGTCTGGGCGTGGACAAACTGGCCGATGTCGACGATCAGAAAACCCTGTCCACCGGGGTGCGCGCCAGTGAGTATTACCTCTGTTCCAAGGAAACCAAAAAGCCCTGCGTGATCGATCCGGCGCCTTACAAAGTCGGCGACAAAGTCGTCATGCTCGCCTCGTTCATTGAACCGATCATGCTCAACGGCACTTTTCAAGGCATCGTCGGCGCCGACCTGTCGGTGAACTTCATTCAGGACATGCTCCTCGCCGCCAACCAGAAGCTGTACAGCGGCGCCGGGCAAATGGCCCTGATCGGCGGTAACGGGCGGATCGTGGCCTACACCCAGGACCCGAGCAAATTCGGTGAAAAGGTCAGCGACATTCTCGACGCCGAACAGATTGCCAACATGGCCAATCTCAAACGCGGCGAAGTCACCTACTCCGTCAACAAGGACAAGGGCCGCATCGAGTTGTACCTGCCATTCGGCATCGGCCAGACCGACGCGCGCTGGACCCTGATGCTGCAACTGCCGCTGAACGCGGTAATGGCCGATCTGCAGAAACTTCAGGCCGACCTCGATGCCCAGCGCAAATCCGACACCTTCGGTATGGCCATGGTCGGTCTGATCATCGCCGGCATCGGCCTGCTGGTGATCTGGCTGGTGGGCCACGGCATCGCCCGCCCCCTGAAGCAGATGGTCGCCATGCTCGATGACATTGCCAAAGGTGAAGGTGATCTGACCCGCCGCTTGAGCAGTGATCGCAGCGATGAACTCGGCTCGATTGCCAAAGGCTTCAACACCTTCCTCGCCAAGTTGCAGGCGATGATCACGCAGGTGGTGACGTCGGTGCAGAGCGTCAGCGATTCCTCCGAACACACAGCCGACATCGCCATTCGCACCAACATCGGCATTCAGAAACAAATGGCCGAGATCGATCAGGTCGCCACTGCCGTGCAGGAAATGACCGCCACTGCGCAAGACGTGGCGCGCAACGCCACCCAGGCAGCGCAAGCCGCCAGCCATGCGGATCAGGCCGCTGGCCAGGGCATGCAGATCGTCCGTGATACCTCGAATTCGATTGGTGCGCTGGCGCTGGAAATCGGCAAAGCCGTGGGCGTGGTGCAGACGTTGGCCAAGGACAGTGAAAACATCAACGCGATTCTGACTGCCATTCGCGGGATCGCCGAGCAGACCAACCTGCTAGCGCTGAACGCCGCGATCGAAGCGGCGCGTGCCGGCGAACAAGGGCGCGGCTTTGCCGTGGTGGCGGACGAGGTGCGCAATCTGGCGCAGAAGACCCAGAAGGCCACCGAAGAAATCCAGAGCATGATCCAGCAACTGCAACAGGGCACCCGCGACGTAGTGCGGGTCATGGAGGACAGCCAGAACCGCACCGACGAAAGCGTGCAGCACGCGGCGAAAGCCGCCGAGGCGCTGGAGACGATTACTCAGGCGGTGTCGGTGATCAATGACATGAACACGCAGATCGCCAGTGCCGCTGAAGAGCAAAGCGCCGTGGCGGATGACATCAACCGCAACGTGATCAATATCGGTCAGGTGGCCAATGAAGTGGCGGGCGGTGCGGATGAGTCGAGTTCGGCGAGTGCCGGCCTGACCAAACTGGCGGAGCAGCAGCGGCGGTTGATCAATCAGTTCAAGGTTTAACAGCAAGATCAAAAGATCGCAGCCTGCGGCAGCTCCTACAGAATCGATGCAGGAGCTGCCGCAGGCTGCGATCTTTTCGCTTTCACATCAACCCGGGGTCAGACACTCCGGCCCATTGAGCTTCGGATCATTCACCAGATTCGCCAGCACCCGCTCGCGCAATGCCGCCGGCTCACTGGCGAGCAACCCCTGCAGCACATGCAGCGGCGTCGCGGGATCGAGCCAGGCCGCCTGCCCCGCCTCATCGAGAATCAACGGTCGGCGCTGACTGGCCGCCGGCTGCGTGATGACGGCGGTGCTCAGCCACACCTGCTCCTGCACCGGATACGCCTCCCAGATCGCCGCGAAAAACAGCGATGAACCCTCCCCCGGCGTCAGCCAGTACGGGCGCTTGCGCAGATTGCCGCGCCATTCGTAGAAACCGTTGGCCGGCAGCAGGCAACGACGCAGGCGCAGCGCTTCACGGAACATCGGTTGCTCGGCGACCGTTTCCGCCCGGGCATGCGCCGGAGTTTTCGACAGATCGGTCAGCCACGGCGGCGTCAGCCCCCAACGGGCGCGGGCCAGCGTGCGTTGGCCGTCGGCCTCGGCACGCAGCATCAACACCGAATCATTGGGAGAAATATTCCACTGCGCCTGCTGATCGGCGGGAAATCCGGGCAGGGCCGCGAAGTCGCGGCTCCAGCGAAACAGGGCATAACGTCCACACATGGGGCAACACGACTCAGCAATAAAACGAACGTCAGCCTAACAGACCAGCGTCCCGGGGAAGCTCTCCGGTTCATCGCCGGGCAGCGGCAGCGCGGCATTGTACGCGGTGATCAGCTCGCGGGCGTATTCGGCCTGATCGTTTTCGACCGACAACCCCAGCAGACCAAAAATCGGCAACTCCCCCGTGCCGCCGAGCAGATCCCGGCCCACCAGGTGCGCCTCGATGCCTTCGCTGGCGAGCATGCCCTTGAGCATCTCGCCTTCCATCAGGTTTTCCGGCTCGTAGATTCGCTGCATGGGCGCCCCTCACTCGTTTTCACTGAACACTTCCAGAAACCAGTCCGCGCCATGCACCTGCAGGACAAACGTAATCGGTCGACAACACACCTGACAGTCCTCGATGTAGGTCTGATCGCCGCCGGACAAGTCCACTGTCGTCTCTACCTCTTCACCACAATACGGACATTCATACAGTGCGCTTTCCAGCATCGCGGTCTCCCAGGTGACTTGTGCGTATAATCGCCGGTCTATTTGCAGGGCTATTTTTGTCTGGCTACTTTTTCAGACCGTGCCCCGTTGGTTTTCGATCAAAACCTTTACTTACCCTAGCCGTTTCCAACAAGAGAGCATGATGGGCGAATTCGATGCCATCCGACCTTACGACGACAGCGAAGTACCTGTGGTACTGGCAAGACTGCTCGGCGACAAGGCGTTTCTAGATATCCTCACCCACTTCCGCTTCCCGCGTTTTGCCGGTGCCTTCGGCTGGATGCTCAAACCACTTATAGCCCATCGGCTGCGTCGTGAGTTTGCCAGCGTGACCTCGGTGGCGACGTTGCAGGACAAGATCGAGTCCTACGTCGACCACACCATCGAGCGCGCCACCGACGGCGTGACCTACACGGGTGTCGAGCAATTCAAGTCCGGCAGCGCTTATCTGTTTATCGCCAACCACCGCGACATCGTGATGGACCCGGCTTTCGTCAACTATGCGGTGTACCACGCCGGCCTGCCGACGCCGCGCATCGCAATCGGCGACAACCTGCTGCAAAAGCCTTTTGTCAGCGATCTGATGCGCCTGAACAAGAGCTTCATCGTGCACCGTTCGATCACCGGGCGCCGCGAGAAGATGGCGGCGTATCAATTGCTGTCAGCGTACATCAACCACTCGATCCGCAACGATTGCGCCTCGATCTGGATCGCGCAGGCCGAAGGCCGGGCCAAGGACGGCGACGACCGTACCGAGTCGGCGATCCTCAAGATGTTCCACATGAGCCGCAAGGACGAGCCGTTCGGCGAAGTGATCCAGTCGCTGAACCTGACCCCGGTGTCGATCAGTTACGAATACGACCCGTGCGACCAGGCCAAGGCCCGCGAGCTGTATATCCGCGCCACCACCGGCACCTACGCCAAGGCACCGGGCGAGGATGACGTGAGCATCGCCAGGGGCATTACGGGCTACAAGGGCCGGGTGCACGTGAACTTCGCCGCGCCAATCACCGAGCTGTTCGAAGACACCAAGCAATTGGCGGTCGAGATGGACAAGCAGATTCTCGGCGGTTATCGCCTGTTCCCGGTGCATTACCTGGCATACGCGCAGTGGGCCGATGCCGATCCGCAACTGAACGTGCCGAAGGCTGCCGAGCTGTTCCCCGCCGACGAACTGGCCAAGGCGCAGGAAGAATGGCAGAGCCGTCTGGACGCCTGCCCTGTAGAGCATCGTCCGTATCTGGTGCTGCAATATGCGACGCCGGTGCGCAATCAGTACCGGGTGAAGGCCGGGTTACCGTTGTAAAACAAAAGCAAGATCAAAAGATCGCAGCCTGCGGCAGCTCCTACACCAATCTCCTGTAGGAGCTGCCGAAGGCTGCGATCTTTTGCTTTCAGAAGCGGGTGCTGATCCAGGAGACGATCAGGGCCAGGCCGAGGCAGGCAAAACCGAAGCGGTAGAAAAAGCGGTTCATGCGCAACGTCGCCCAATCCAGAATCGGTTCGGCGTTGGGTTGGGCCTGGCGCTGAGCGGCGATGCTGGCCATGGCGCGTTGTTCACGACGGCGAGTCGCATGCAGCAGCCAACTGCCGGGGAAGGCCAGTGCCAGCGCCAGCAGATTGATCAATTTGGCGGGATGGGCGGTAAACAGCGTCATCAAGTGCAGCGACATCACAGACCTCGGATCTGAATCAGTGTGGCAGGCGCCCGATCGACGACTGCGGCGCGGATTCTACCGAAACACTCCGCCACCACCCTACCCTTTGCGACAAATAACCTGACAATCGACCGATGGCTGTCCTGTGTCACGGCATCGTCATTTACATCGGCCACCATGCGCGCCTCGAAACACACATGGAACGCGACATGCTGCACGCCGAAAACCAGGATCGCCTGTACCTCATCACCCCGACCGACGAACAACAAAGCCTCGTCGGCAGCCTCGCCTTCAATGTTCAGGATCGCCACTGGCTGGTGTATTGCGCCCTCGGCGGGCATCAGCATGCGGATTTGCCGGAGACTGACCTGCTGACCGGTGTGAGCGTTCTCGACTTCTACTCCCAGGCCGCCTGACCCACATCGTCCTCTGTAGGAGCTGCCGCAGGCATGAAAAAGCCCGGCGCCATCACTGGCACCGGGCTTTTTCACATCAGCCGAACAGCTTACTCGGCGAGGATCTGACCCACGGTCGGGTCCTTGAACAGGCGAGTCAAGGCGTCGCTCAACACGTCGCTGACCAGCTTGGTGTTGGTTTCCTGGTTCGGCGCCATGCCGAACCGCTGGTCCAGCGAAGCACCGTAGCGGCCGCTGTAACGACGGTTGCCGCTCTGCACGTCGGAACGGAAGGTCGCGCCGATGGTGGCCTCGGTCACGTACATGCCTTCTTTCGGCGACTGGTACTTGAGCTCGGTCAGGGTCACGGTCAGCTGCGGCGCATTCATCGCGTTGCTGGTCGGGGTGAAGCCGAGCAGCCGCACGGCGGCTTCAGCCTGGGCCTGCAACTTCGGCAGGATCTGCTCGCGCTGTACGGTGATGGCGCTGGTTTCCGGGTACAGGCCGCCACGGGTGCCGAGGGTTGGCGACGGACGACCGTCAACCACGCGCACCACCACTTGCTGGCCATGGCCGACCGGGGCCAACTGCGTGGTCAGCTTCGGTTCCGGGCTCAGTTGTTGCGGGCTGTGGGCGCAGCCAACCAGGGTCAAACTGGTCACAGTGATCAAACCGAACAACAGGCGTTGCAACATGCTCTTTTCTCCAGAATCAGGCACAAACAGGCCGGCAGTATAGCGGTGGGCCACTGCGGGTAACCAGCACTCGACAGTGAATACTCAAATGTCTGACCCAGCCGAGAGAATGCGGTTCCTGTCACAGATTATTCACCGCCCTTACACCTTGGCGTCACGGCTGCCTGGCAAGCTTCAAACCAGTCCCCAACAAGGTACTTGCCATGCGTTATCTGATCTCGTTGTTCGCTCCACGTCCGCTGCACCGCAGCTTCGCCCTGCTGGATCGCAACGGCCACTGCCAGGCCTTCAAACAGTGCAGCCTCAAGCCAATGGGCGACGGCTGGGTGGAAATCGAAGAAATCCGCCTCAACTGGTTGCACCAGCCGCTGCCCGCCAGCGCCCGGGTCATCGAGCAACAACCTCGCGCACGTGCCCAGGCGATGTTGAGCATCTGACCGGATGCCTAATAAAAGTCATTAAACTCGACCAACTGCCCGCATTTCTTCGATACAATCTCCCCCCGATTATAAGGACGTCTCCTGATCGGGCCCCGCAACACCGGCAATGCCCTGCATTCGCCATCAAAATCGCCCACAGAGAGCCGCCCACACAGATCGAGTGAAGTTGGCGCGCTTGCCTGTTCTTCCGGCAAAACCCCCGCTTTTCGCGAATCTGCAGAGCTGTCATACGCTCGGCCACCGCGTTGTTTTGCCTTTGCGGGCACGGTGCCAGGCCTGGACAGCCCTTTTTTGAGGTTCACGTCTTCAAAAGAGCGTGAAAAAAACGGGTTTTCACAACTTCACAAGAGTGTGGCGAGCAAATGAATAGTTTTGCGTCTGAACATGCACCATTAGCGTCTGTAACAGCCCAACGACACAGGACCGGGGATACCTCGAACATCGGAGCCTGAAGCCTGTCCGCTACGGATTTGGTTGCACAAAACGGATGTCTCGACCATAAGTCGAATTGCCAGCCGCGTGCTGAAATGAGTTCATGCAACTCTTGAAGCCAGGCCGCATGCATCCGTCGAAGTTGCGAAAAATTGCGAAGATTCGGACATGACGAACCTGACCATGGGTTATCCGGGGCTTAACTGACCTGCCCCGCCACTCCCTGGCAGCCATGCCGACAATTTGGTGCTGCAGATTTTGGAGACGCGTTAAATGGCGCATAACGAAGCAGTCGACGTAGTTCTGGTTGGGGCCGGCATCATGAGTGCCACCCTGGCAGTACTGCTCAAAGAACTCGACCCGACGATCAAGCTGGAAGTCGTCGAGTTGATGGATTCCGGGGCCGCGGAGAGTTCCAACCCGTGGAACAACGCCGGTACCGGCCACGCCGGCCTGTGCGAGCTGAACTACACGCCGCAGGCCGCCGACGGCAGCGTCGACATCAAGAAAGCCGTGCACATCAATACCCAGTTCGAAGTGTCCAAGCAGTTCTGGTCGTACCTGACCAAAAAAGGCACCTTCGGCTCGTGCAAGTCCTTCATCAGCCCGGTGCCGCACCTGAGCTTCGTCCAGGGTGACAAAGGCGTGTCGTTCCTCAAGGAACGCTTCAACGTGCTGCACAAGCACCACGCCTTCGCCGACATGGAATACACCGAAGACAAGGCCAAGATGGCCGAGTGGATGCCGCTGATGATGCCGGGCCGTTCGCCGGACGAAGTCCTGGCCGCGACCCGCGTGATGAACGGCACCGACGTCAACTTCGGCGCCCTGACCAATCAGTTGCTCAAGCACCTGACCAGCGCACCGGACACCCAGGTCAAATACTGCAAGCGCGTGACCGGCCTCAAGCGTAACGGCGCCGGCTGGACCGTCAGCATCAAGGACGTCAACAGCGGCAACAGCCGTGAAGTCGATGCCAAATTCGTCTTCCTCGGCGCCGGTGGCGCGGCCCTGCCGCTGCTGCAGGCTTCGGGCATCGAGGAAAGCAAAGGCTTCGGCGGCTTCCCGATCAGTGGCCAGTGGCTGCGTTGCGATAACCCGGAAGTGGTCAAGCACCACCAGGCCAAGGTCTACAGCCAGGCCGCGGTGGGTTCGCCACCCATGTCCGTGCCGCACCTGGACACCCGCGTGGTCGACGGCAAGAAGTCCCTGCTGTTTGGGCCATACGCCGGTTTCACCACCAAGTTCCTCAAGCACGGCTCCTTCATGGACCTGCCGCTGTCGGTTCGCGCCGGCAACATCGGGCCGATGCTGGCAGTGGCGAAAAACAACATGGACCTGACCAAGTACCTGGTCAGCGAAGTGATGCAATCGATGGAGCAGCGTCTGGACTCCCTGCGCCGCTTCTACCCGGAGGCGAAAGCCGAAGACTGGCGCCTGGAAGTGGCCGGCCAACGGGTACAGATCATCAAGAAGGACCCGAAAAAGGGCGGCATCCTGCAATTCGGTACCGAGCTGGTCGCAGCGAAAGACGGCTCCCTCGCCGCCCTGCTCGGCGCTTCGCCAGGCGCTTCGGTGACCGTTTCGATCATGCTGGAACTGATCGAGAAATGCTTCCCGGCCAAGGCCAAGGGTGAGTGGGCGGCCAAACTGGCCGAGATCTTCCCGGCCCGAGAGAAGGTTCTGGAAACCGATGCTGCGCTGTATCGCAAGATCAACACGCAGAACAACATCGCCCTGGAACTGGTTGAAGAAAGCAGCGAGACCCCAAGCTTCGCTTGATCTTGCGACATGAAAAACGCCCCGTACTCAGTGAGTGCGGGGCGTTTTTTTTGGCCGAAATTTGAAACTCTGACCTCTGTGGCGAGGGAGCTTGCTCCCGCCGGGCTGCGCAGCGGCCCCAAAATCTCGTGAGCGCTGCGCACTCAAGCGGGAGCAAGCTCCCTCGCCACAGGGATGATCTTAACCGCGCGCCTTGTCGATCAGCTCAATGTACTCGGCCGCGTTACGCTGATCCTTGATCAGATCAACAAACGTCTGGCCCTGTTCATCCTTGCCATCAACGTCGTAACCGGCAGCCACGAAGAACGTCAGGAAGCGCTCGAAATCGTCGATGCGCAAACCACGATAGGCCTTGATCAGTTTGTGCAGCGACGGCGAAGTGGCGTCGACCGGCTCAAAATCGAGGAACAGCTTGATCTGCTCATCGCCGATCTCGTCACCAATCACCTGTTTCTTATCTTTACGCATTGCCGACTCCAGCTCGCAGACATTACACGGGGCGGGCAGTTTACCCCTGCCCAGCCACAAGGCTCAACGCGCACGAACGGCCCCGGTGTGCAGATCGGCCCAGATGTGGCCGTTGGCGTAACTGAGGAACTGTACATACACGGTGTCGTTGCGCAGCAGATCGACCACCACCCGGTATTGGGCCAGCGGGTAGAACAGGGTCAGGGTCTTGCTCTTGTCGTCATAAACCGGTTTTTTCAGGCTTTTGCTTTCGCCATCGAAATTGACCAGCACCTGGGTGATGGTTGCGCCCTTGTTCAGCGACTTGCCCTTGAGGCGGATCATCAGCGGTGAGGTCACCGGAATCGGCTGCTGATTGGACTGGCGTTGCGCACCGACCACCACCGAATAATCGGTGACCTGCAGCAGTTGTTGCTGCTCGGGTTCGGCATCACGCAGGGTCAGGTCGTCCGGCGGTAGAAACTGACTGTGCATCGGCGCCGGGGCGGCGGCCAGAGGCAGGCTGAGGGTCAGCAACAGGGCGGCAAAGCTGCGGATCAAGAGGCTCATGGCAGGCTCCGGGGGCAGGGCCGAGCACTCTAGCATGGGATTAAAAGCAAAAGATCGCAGCCTTCGGCAGCTCCTACAGGGTGTACATCAATCCCCCTGTAGGAGCTGCCGAAGGCTGCGATCTTTTGATCTTGCTTACATGCCTTTAACGGCAAAGATCCCGTTGGCGTTGCGCCAGTAGCCTTTGTAGTCCATGCCGTAACCGAAGATGTAGCGGTCAACGCATGGCAGGCCGACGAAGTCTGCCTTCAGGTCAGGACGTGCCTTGCGGTCGTGGTCCTTGTCGATCAGCACGGCGGTGTGCACTTTGCGCGCGCCGGCGTGTTTGCAGAAGTCGATGATCGCGCCCAGGGTGTGACCTTCGTCGAGGATGTCGTCGATGATCAGCACGTCGCGGTCGATGAACGAGACTTCCGGCTTGGCTTTCCAGAACAGGTCGCCGCCGCTGGTTTCGTTGCGATAACGGGTGGCGTGCAGGTAGGAGGCTTCCAGCGGGAACTGCAGATGAGTCAGCAGTTTGCCGGAGAAGATCAGGCCGCCGTTCATCACGCAGAACACCACCGGGTTGCTGTCGGCCAGTTGTTCGTTGATGTGTGCACCGACGCGGGCGATGGCGGCCTCGACTTCAGCTTCGGTGTACAGGCAGTCAGCCTCTCGCATGATTTGACGGATATGCTCGAGATCAGCGGACATGGCGCTCTCCAGGGGTGGCGGAATTGGAAAAGCGGGCAAAGGTACGCATCCCGCGAGGTCGAATCAAGCGTTAATGGACTAACGTACTCAATGTCCTATAGGACATCACCCTCGGATAGATTAATCTAGGCCGGTTTTTTTGCCCGCCGCCGGAGTTTTTCCATGCCCATCCTCGAGATCCGCCATCCGCTGATCCGCCATAAACTCGGCCTGATGCGCCGCGCTGACATCAGCACCAAGAATTTCCGTGAGCTTGCTCAGGAAGTCGGCGCCCTGTTGACCTATGAAGCTACCAAAGACCTGCCCCTGGAAACCTACGATATTCCAGGTTGGTGCGGCACCGTGTCGGTGGAGAAAATCGCCGGCAAGAAGATCACCGTCGTGCCGATCCTGCGCGCCGGCATCGGCATGCTCGAAGGCGTGCTGAGTCTGATCCCGGGCGCCAAGGTTTCCGCAGTGGGCGTCGCCCGCAACGAAGAAACCCTGCAAGCGCACACCTACCTGGAAAAACTGGTTCCGGAAATCGACGAACGGTTGGCGATGATCATCGACCCGATGCTCGCCACCGGCAGCTCCATGGTCGCGACCATCGACCTGCTGAAGAAAGCCGGCTGCAAGGACATCCGCGCAATGGTGCTGGTCGCCGCGCCGGAAGGCATTGCTGCCGTAGAAAAGGCTCACCCGGACGTGACCATCTACACCGCGTCCATCGATGAGCGCTTGAACGAGCACGGTTACATCATCCCTGGGCTTGGCGACGCCGGTGACAAGATCTTCGGCACCAAGCAGAAGGACGCGTAAACATGCAGCAAGAGTTCAACGATCCGCTCTGGCGCACGGTGCTGTCCGGTGCCCAGATGCTGTTCGTGGCTTTCGGCGCCTTGGTGCTGATGCCGCTGATCACGGGTCTTGACCCGAACGTGGCACTGTTTACCGCGGGTTTAGGGACGATCCTGTTCCAGATCGTCACCGGGCGTCAGGTGCCGGTGTTCCTCGCGTCGAGCTTTGCCTTCATCACTCCGATCATTCTCGCCAAGGGCCAGTTCGGCCTCGCCGCGACCATGGGCGGCGTGATGGCGGCCGGTTTCGTCTATACCTTCCTCGGCCTTGCCGTGAAGATCAAAGGCACCGGTTTCATTGACCGTCTGCTGCCACCGGTAGTGATTGGTCCGGTAATCATCTCCATCGGCCTGGCCATGGCACCGATTGCCGCGAACATGGCAATGGGCAAGGCGGGTGATGGTTCTGAACTGATCCACTACCAGACCGCGATGATGATCTCGATGCCGGCGCTGCTGACCACGTTGATCGTGGCGGTGTTCGGCAAAGGCATTTTCCGCCTGGTGCCGATCATTTCCGGGGTGCTGGTCGGTTTTGCCATGTCGTTTTATTTCGGCGTGGTCGATACCGCGAAGATTGCTGCCGCGCCATGGTTCGCCCTGCCGCACTTCACGGCACCCGAGTTCAACTGGCAGGCGATCCTGTTCATCGTTCCGGTGGCGCTGGCGCCGGCCATCGAGCACATCGGCGGCGTCATTGCCGTGGGCAGCGTGACCGGTCGTGACTATCTGAAGAAGCCGGGCCTGCATCGCACCTTGCTGGGTGACGGCATCGCTACCACGGCCGCCGGCCTGTTTGGCGGTCCGCCGAACACCACCTACGCGGAAGTGACCGGCGCGGTGATGCTGACCAAGAACTACAACCCGAAAATCATGACCTGGGCGGCGATCTTCGCCATCACGCTGGCGTTCATCGGCAAGTTCGGCGCGCTGCTGCAAAGCATTCCGGTGCCGGTGATGGGCGGGATTCTGTGCCTGCTGTTCGGCTCGATTGCCGCGGTGGGGATGAACACCCTGATCCGTCACAAAATCGATCTGGGCGAAGCGCGCAATCTGGTGATCGTCTCGGTGACCCTGGTGTTCGGCATCGGCGGTGTGCTGGTCGGCACCGGCACTGGCCCGGACGACTTCGGCCTCAAAGGCATCGCGTTGTGCGCGGTGGTGGCGATTGCGCTGAACCTGATCCTGCCGGGCAATGACAGCTGGAAGCACAAGAAGGCGGATGAGCCGCTAATCTAAAATCTGCTCATGACCTGTGGCGAGGGAGCTTGCTCCCGCTTGACTGCGAAGCAGTCATAAACTCGGCGGATGCGGTTTCCTGTGAACCGCGTTCGCAGGGTTTGGGGCTGCTTCGCAACCCAGCGGGAGCAAGCTCCCTCGCCACAACAGCTACAGCGCCAACGGCGCTCTCTCGCACAGGGTTGCCAACGCCTTCGCCCATTGCGGGTCGTCATTCAGGCACGGCACCAGCACCAGCTCCTCGCCCCCCGCCTCGCGGAACTGTTCCTGGCCGCGATCCCCGATCTCTTCCAGCGTCTCGATGCAATCGGCGACAAACGCCGGGCACATCACCAGAATCTTTTTCACGCCGCTTTTCGCCAGCTCATCCAGCCGCGCCTCGGTGTAGGGTTCGATCCACTTGGCCCGCCCCAGACGCGACTGAAACGACACCGACCATTTGCCATCGGCAATGCCCGCACGCCTGGCGAACTCGGAGGCGGTGCGTAGGCACTGGGCGCGGTAACAGGTGGCCAGCACAGCCGGCGAGGCATTCTTGCAGCAGTCTTCGTTTTTTAAGCAGTGATTGCCCGTCGGATCGAGCTTGGTCAGGTGCCGCTCCGGCAAACCATGAAAACTCAGCAGCAAGTGATCGTAGTCCTGCTGCAAGTGCGGTTGGGCGCTGGCGACCAGTGCATCGAGGTATTCCGGCTGATCGTAGAACGGTTGCAGCACCGACAGTTTCACGTCGAGCTTGTTCTCGCGAATCACCCGCTTGGCTTCTTCGATCACCGTGGTGGTGGTGCTGTCGGCGAACTGTGGATAAAGCGGTGCCAGCGTAATGCGCTTGTGCCCGGCTGCGACCAGTTGCAGCAATTTCGTTTCAATCGACGGCTCGCCGTAACGCATGGCCAGTTCCACCGGGCCATGGGTCCACCGGGTGGTCATCTGCTGTTGCAGACGACGGCTCAGCACCACCAGCGGCGAACCCTCCTCCCACCAGATCGACGCGTAGGCATGGGCCGATTGTTCGGGGCGCTTGATCAGGATCAGCGACACCAACAGCCGCCGCACCGGCCACGGCAGGTCGATCACGTACGGGTCCATCAGAAATTGATTGAGGTATCTGCGTACATCGGCCACCGAAGTGGAGGCCGGGGAGCCCAGGTTGACCAGAAGCAAGGCGTGATCGGTCATGCATCGTCCTATTTCAAAGGCGGCCGGAGAGATCATCCAGAGCCGCGCGCAAATCCGTGAACTGGAAAGTGAAACCCGCTTCCAGCAAGCGTGCCGGCATGGCGCGTTGGCCACCCAGCAACAGCAAAGACATTTCGCCAAGCCCGACCTTCAGCGCCAGGGCCGGCATCGGCATGAACGCCGGACGATGCAGCACGCTGCCCAGCGTCTTGGCAAACTCGCGATTGCGCACCGGTTTCGGTGCGCAGGCATTATAAGGACCGCTCGCCTGATCGCGGTGCAGAAGAAAATCAATCAGGGCGATTTGATCATCAATATGAATCCATGGCATCCACTGCCGACCATTGCCCAAAGGCCCGCCCAGCCCAAGCTTGAACGGCAGCAACAGCCGCGACAAAAAGCCGCCCTCGGCTGATAGCACCAGCCCGGTTCGTACCAGCACCACGCGCACGCCCAATGCTTCGGCACGCTGCGCGGTTTCCTCCCAGGCGATGCACAACTGGCTGGCAAAATCGTCGATCACCGGCGGTGAGTCCTCGGTCAGCTCGCGCTCACCGCCGTCACCGTACCAACCGACTGCAGAACCGGAAATCAACAACGCCGGTTTCTGTTGTCGTGTTTCCAACCAGGCCAGCAGGGTTTCGGTCAGGGTGATGCGGCTGCTCCACAACAACGCTTTGCGCCGATGGGTCCATGGCCGATCCGCGATCGGTGCTCCAGCCAGATTGACGATTGCGTCCAGTGGCTCGTTGCCGAAGTCTTCGAGACGGGCAATACCACGCACCTGCGCACCGCAGATCTGCGCGACCTTCTCCGGACGCCGACTCCACACCGTCAGTTGATGGCCTTGCTTGGACCAATACTGACAGAGCTGACGTCCGATCAAACCAGTACCGCCGGTCAGCAATATGCGCATGACATCTTCCTCGCGTGGCGTTTTACCCGGATCACTAGTCTATTTTTATAAGCAGGGATCTTTTCTATCGGGCAGGCTCTATTGTTTAACCATAGGCCAAGCTGTCAGAACGAAAACGCTAGAAGTTATACCAAAAAACAAAATTGTACAGGTTTCATTGACGGCGTAGTCTGTACAGAAAGGTAAACGAGGCCCCTATGACTGTACCTATCGCAATCATCGGCACCGGCATCGCCGGACTCTCCGCCGCGCAGGCGCTGACAGAGACCGGACACACCGTCCAGCTCTTCGACAAAAGCCGCGGCAGCGGCGGGCGCATGTCGAGCAAACGCAGCGACGCCGGTTCTCTGGACATGGGCGCGCAATATTTCACCGCCCGCGACCGGCGTTTCGTCACCGAGGTGCAGCGCTGGCAGAGCCAGGGCTGGGTCGCCGAATGGCAACCGCAGCTCTACACCTGTCAGGGCGGGCAATTGAATCTGTCGCCGGACGAGCAGACCCGTTGGGTCGGCACGCCGCGCATGAGCGCCATCACCCGCGGCTTGCTCAATGGCCTGGAAGTGCACTTTGCCTGCCGCATCACCGAGGTGTTTCGCGGCGAAGAACATTGGCATTTGCAGGACGCCGAAGGCTTCACCCATGGCCCCTTCAGCCATGTGGTGATCGCCACCCCGGCGCCGCAAGCCACCGCATTGCTGGCCGCCGCACCGAAACTCGCCGGCGCGGCCGCCGGGGTGAAAATGGACCCGACCTGGGCCGTCGCCCTCGCCTTCGATACGCCACTGGACACACCGATCGAAGGTTGCTTTGTGCAGGACAGCCCGCTCGACTGGCTGGCACGCAACCGCAGCAAACCGGGACGTGACACGACGTGCGACACCTGGGTGCTGCACGCCAGCAGCGCCTGGAGCCGGCAACACATCGACCTGCCCAAGGAAGCGGTGATCGAGCAACTGCACGGTGCCTTCGCCGAACTGCTGCACAGCGCCATGCCCGCGCCGACCTTCAGCCTCGCCCACCGCTGGCTCTACGCGCGCCCTGCGACCGGCCACGAATGGGGCACGCTGGCCGACGCCGATCTGGGCCTGTATGCCTGCGGCGACTGGTGCCTGTCGGGGCGCGTCGAGGGGGCCTGGCTCAGCGGCCAGGAAGCTGCACGCCGTTTGCACGAACACCTGCAATGAACCGCATCAATCCGCAAAAGCTGCTGCTCTCGAAGTGGACAGCAGCCCACCCGCAAAACCGTGAAAAGCATTTTCTGGTCACCGAGCTGTTCCGTGATGAGGAAGGTACGGTGCTGGAGGTTGAATTGCAGGCGGTGCTGACCAAGCGCGCCGAACGCCTCGGTTGGCAGACGCTTAAAGACAACACTCACTGGTTATCCGGCTGGAAATGATTTCCCGGTGGGACGTTAAACCTGGAAAAACTTATACAAATGAGTTGACTTGTACACGCATGAATCTATGCTGAGGAAAAGTTGTACAGAAATAAATACCTGTACAGGAATAGATTCGAGGTGTGCATGTCCGATCTTTCTGCTTTGCGGCCCAAAATCGCCATCAGCGCCTGCCTGATGGGCGCCGAAGTGCGCTACAACGGCGGGCACAAGGAATCGCGGCTGTGCAGCCGCACCCTCGCCGAGCATTTCGAATTCGTCCCGGTTTGTCCTGAAGTCGCGATTGGCCTGGGCATTCCTCGCGAGCCGATCCGCCTGGTCGGGGATCCGGACGCTCCTGAAGCGGTCGGCACCGTCAACCCGCAAATCAATGTCACCGAACCACTGGCAGCCTACGGGCAGAAAATGGCCGGCGAGCTCAATGACATCTGCGGCTATATCTTCATGCAGCAGTCGCCTTCGTGCGGTCTGGAGCGGGTCAAGGTCTATCACGCCAACGGCGCGCCGGTGAACGGCGGCGGCCGTGGCATCTACGCTCAGGCGTTCTGTGCGCAGCACCCGGATCTGCCGGTAGAAGAAGCCGGACGCCTGAACGATCCAGTGCTGCGGGAAAACTTCATCACCCGCGTACTCGCCTACAGCGCCTGGCAACAAGTGCTCAAACAAGGCTTGAGCCGCCGCGCACTGACCGAATTCCACTCGCGCTACAAATACCTGTTGATGGCGCACAACCCTGAACAATACAAAGCCTTGGGCAAATTGCTGGGCAACATGGCCCAGACCGATCCGGTCGAACTCGGCCCGCGCTATTTCAGCGAGTTGATGAGCGCGTTGAAGAAATGCGCCACCCGCCGCACTCACAGCAACGTCCTGCAGCACATCAGCGGCTATCTGAAACAGGCGATCAGCCCTGAAGACAAACAGGAAATGCAACATGTCATCGGCCAGTACCGTCACGGCATCGTGCCGCTGGTGGTGCCGCTGACCTTGCTCAAACATCATTTTCGCCAACACCCGGACCCGTACATCGCACAACAGGTGTACCTGCAGCCGCATCCGGAAAACCTCAGCCTGCGAAACGCCATTTGATGAACGACACACTCGACAGCAGCGCCCGGGAAGACCTCGGTGCGGACTTCAAGAAAGCCCTCGACGAGGGCTGGCTGCCCATCCGCGAAGTGGCGCGGCAGACCGGCGTCAACGCCATTACCCTGCGCGCCTGGGAGCGCCGTTACGGGTTGATCGTGCCGCAGCGCACGCCCAAGGGCCATCGCCTGTATTCCAGCGAACATGTGCAACGCATCCTGACCATTCTGACCTGGCTCAACCGAGGCGTGGCGGTCAGTCAGGTCAAACCGTTGCTCGACGCGCCGCAAGCTTTTACCGAGACGGTGGAGAACGACTGGCAACGACAGCGTCAGTCCTTGCTCGGCGCCGTCATCCAGCTCAATGAGCGCAATCTCGACGACAGCATCAACCAGGCCATGGCCCTGTACCCGCCACGCACGCTGTGCGAGCAATTACTCCTGCCGCTGCTGGCCGAACTCGAACAGCGCTGGCAAGGACAGTTCGGTGCGCAGATGGAGCGTGTGTTCTTTTATTCGTGGTTGCGCAGCAAATTCGGCGCGCGCATCTACCATAACAATCGGCAATTGCACGCTGCACCGCTGCTGCTGATCAATCACTCGGACCTGGCGCTGGAACCACACCTGTGGCTCTGCGCGTGGCTGATCAGCAGTGCCGACTGCCCGGTACAAGTGTTCGACTGGCCTCTTCCGGCCGGAGAACTGGCGCTGGCGGTCGATCATCTGCAAGCGCGAGGAGTGCTGCTGTATTCCAGCAAGGCAATGAACCTGGCGCAGTTGCCGAAACTGCTGAACGGCATCAGCGCGGCAAAAATGCTCGTCGGACCAACGGTATGCATCCACCAGACCGAGTTGTCCGTAAGAACCCTTGAGATCGCTGATTTGATCCTGGCCGAAGATTCGCTCTCGGCCCATCAGGTACTCGTTCAGCGTGGGCTGATTTAATGGAAACCGCGATGCAATTGATCTGGCTGCGCAGCGACTTGCGCCAACATGACAACACCGCCCTCGCGGCTGCCGCTGCGCGCGGCCCGACGGTTGCCGTGTATCTGTTGAGCCCGCAGCAGTGGCTGGAACATGACGACGCGGCGTGCAAGATCGACTTCTGGTTGCGCAACCTGCGTGAATTGAGTGCCAGCCTTGGTGCGCTGAATATCCCGTTGCTGCTGCGCACTGCCGACCATTGGGATCAGGCCCCGGCGGTGTTGCTTGAGCTTTGCCGGCAACTGAACGTGGAAACCGTGCACGCCAATGAAGAATACGGCGTCCACGAAAGCCAGCGCGACGCCGCAGTCGCCGCGACCCTGAAGACCAGAGGCATTGCTTTTCACAGCTACCTCGACCAACTGCTGTTCAGGCCCGGCACGGTACTGACCAAAACCGAAACTTACTTTCAGGTGTTCAGCCAGTTCCGCAAGGTCTGCTACGAGCGCCTGCATCGCTCGGTACCAGCGTTGGTAAAAGCCCCCGGCAAGCAAGCGAAGCTGAATATCGACAGCGATCCGGTGCCGGCCTCAATCAAAGGTTTTGCACCATCGAGCGAGTCATTGCGCGCCCTTTGGCCGGCAGGCGAGCAGGAAGCCCGGCGGCGTCTCGACACCTTCGCCGACGCGCAAATCGACTACTACCAGAGCGAACGCGACTTCCCGGCCAAACCCGGCACCAGTCAACTCTCAGCCTATTTGGCTGCCGGGGTGATTTCGCCGCGCCAATGCCTGCATGCGGCCCTGCAAAACAATCAGGGCGAGTTCGACAGCGGCAAGGTCGGCGCGGTGACGTGGATCAACGAGCTGCTGTGGCGTGAGTTCTACAAGCACATTCTGGTGGGTTATCCACGGGTGTCGCGTCACCGCGCGTTTCGCCCGGAAACCGAGGCCCTGGCCTGGCGTGATGCGCCGGACGATCTGGCCGCGTGGCAAGAAGCGCGCACCGGTTTGCCGATCATCGATGCGGCCATGCGCCAACTGCTGGAAACCGGCTGGATGCACAACCGCCTACGGATGGTGGTGGCGATGTTCCTGACCAAAAACCTGTTGATCGACTGGCGTGAGGGCGAGCGTTTTTTCATGCGTCACCTGATCGACGGCGACCTGGCAGCGAACAACGGCGGCTGGCAATGGAGCGCTTCGACCGGCACTGATTCGGCACCGTACTTCCGTATTTTCAATCCGATCAGCCAATCGGAAAAATTCGACAGCGAAGGTGTGTTCATCAAGCACTGGCTGCCTGAACTGGCCGGCCTGAACAAGAAGGAAATCCACAATCCGGCCAGCGCCGGCGGACTGTTCGGCGTGGCGGATTATCCGGCGCCGATCGTCAATCTGGGGGCCTCGCGCGAACGCGCGCTGGCGGCCTTCAAGAACCTGCCGGCGCGTTCGTCCATGGAAGATGCCCATGAGTGAATTCCTGCGCCGCTTCGCCCGTCAGTTCGCCGAGTTGAACAAAGACAACTTGCAACGCCTGAGCGACCTGTACAGCGAGGACATTCACTTCACCGATCCGCTGCATGAAGTGCAGGGGCTCAAGCAACTGCGCAACTACTTTAGCGAGCTCTACGCCAACGTCAGCGAATTGCGCTTCGACTTTCACGGTTTCGACCAGATCGCTGACGGTGAAGGTTACCTGCGCTGGGTCATGAGTTACCGCCACCCGCGCCTGGCGGGTGGTCAGTTGATTCGCGTCTCCGGGTGTTCACACCTGCTGTGGCGCGACAAGGTTTATCGCCACCGGGATTATTTCGATGCCGGGGCCATGCTGTATGAACATTTACCCGTATTGGGCCGGGTGATCGCCTGGCTGAAAAGGAGAATGGGATGAGTCGTACACCTCCACGGCGGTATTGGCTGACCGGTGCCAGCAGCGGCATCGGCGCAGCGCTGGCCGAAGAGATTCTGAAAAGCGGCGCGCATCTGGCCGTCAGCTCGCGTCAGGTGGCACCGCTCAAAGTGCTGTCGCAACGCTATCCGGGGCAAGTGCTGGTGGTGGCGGGCGATCTGACCAACAGTCAGACCGTGCGCGAAATCGGTCAGCAGATCGAACAGGCCTGGGGTTCACTGGACAGCGTGATTCTTAATGCCGGTACCTGCGAATACGTGGACGCCCGACAGTTCGATGCCTCGATCATCGAACACGTGGTGCGCACCAATCTGCTCGCCAGCAGTTACTGCATCGAAGCCGCCTTGCCGTTGCTGCGCAAAGGCACCACGCCGCACTTGGTCGGGATGGCCAGCTCGGTCACCTATCTGCCGCTGCCCCGGGCCGAAGCCTATGGCGCATCGAAGGCAGGGCTACGTTACCTGTTTGAATCGCTGCGTATCGACCTGGCGGTCGAGGGCATCGACGTCACGATCATCAGCCCGGGCTTTGTCGAAACGCCACTCACCGCAAAGAACGACTTCCCGATGCCGTTGAGCTGGCCTGTGGATAAAGCCGCGCGGCATATCTTCAGCCATCTCGATAACCGGCCTCTGGAAATCGCTTTTCCGGCACTGTTCATGGCGGCACTGTGGCCCCTGTCGAAACTGCCGGCGCGTCTGCAACTGGCGATCGGCAAGCGCATGGTGCGCAGCAACCCACCGCTGCGGGACCCGATATGAAGATTGCCATTGTCGGCAGCGGAATCGCCGGCCTGACCTGCGCCCACCTGCTCAATCGCCGACACGACATCACGGTGTTCGAGGCCAGCGACTGGGTCGGCGGTCACACGCATACCGTGCAGGTGACCGTCGATGGCCGCGAATACGCCGTGGACACTGGGTTCATCGTGTTCAACGACTGGACCTATCCGAACTTCATTCGATTGCTCGGCCAGCTCGGCGTGTCGTTCAAACCGACGGAAATGAGCTTCTCGGTCACCGACCCGGACACCGGTCTGGAATATAACGGCAACAACCTCAACAGCCTCTTCGCCCAGCGCAGCAACCTGCTGTCCCCGGGGTTCTGGGGCATGTTGCGCGACATTCTGCGCTTCAATAAAGAAGCCCAGCGCGACCTCGCCGAACAGCGTATTGCCGCCGATACCACGCTCGACGATTACCTCAAGGCTGGCGGTTATGGCGAACGTTTCATCCTGCATTACATCGTGCCGATGGGCTCGGCGATCTGGTCGATGCCGATGGCCGAGATGCTCAATTTCCCGCTGCAATTCTTTGTGCGCTTCTTCAAGAATCATGGCCTGCTGTCAGTCAGCGATCGCCCGCAATGGCAGGTGATCGAGGGCGGCTCCAGTGCCTATGTCGCGCCACTGACCGCAGCGTTCCAGGACAAGATCCGCCTCAGTTGCCCGGTGACGCGCATCGATCGCGATGAACACGGCGTGGTTATCCACAGCCCGGCCGGCATCGAGCGTTTCGACAAAGTCGTGCTTGCCTGCCACAGCGACCAGGCCCTGCAATTGCTTGGCACGCCAAGCCAGGCGGAACGCTCGATCCTCGGCGCCCTGCCCTATGCCGATAACGAAGTCGTGTTGCATACCGATACCCGTCTGCTGCCGACCCGCAAACTGGCGTGGGCCAGCTGGAACTATCGCTTGAGCGGCGCCGGCCATACCCACGCGGCCGTCACTTACGACATGAACATCCTGCAGGGCATTCAGAGCGACACCACGTTCTGCGTCAGCCTCAACCAGAGCGCCGGGATCAGCCCGTTCAAGGTGCTCGCCAAATACACTTACGCCCACCCGCAATTCAGCCTCGCGGCGGTCGCGGCGCAGAACCGCTGGGCAGAAATCGACGGTCAGCAGCACACCCACTACTGCGGCGCCTACTGGGCCAACGGCTTTCATGAGGACGGCGTGGTCAGCGCGTTGCGCGTGGCCGCCGCGTTCGGGGAAAGCTTATGAACAGCGCTCTGTACAGCGGCTGGATTGGCCATCGGCGCTTTTCGCCCAGACGCCACGAATTCCGTTACCGGATCGGTCTGTTGTACCTCGATCTGGCGGAACAGGACGCCGTGTTCGAACTGTCACCGTTTGCCAGTCGCAGCCGCTTTGCACCGTTTTCGTTTCGCGAAACCGACTACCTGAAAACCTTCACCGGCAGCGGCATGCGCCTGATCGATGCGGTGCGCCAGCAGGTCGCAACCGCCCTTGGCTACCAGCCGCAAGGTTCGGTCTGCCTGCTGACCCAGCCGCGCAGTTGGGGTCTGGCGTTCAATCCGGTGAGTTTCTTTTATTGTCACGAGGCCGACGGGCAACTGGCGGCGATTCTCTGCGAAGTGACCAACACGCCGTGGCGCGAACGTTATCACTACGTATTGCCCGCCCGCACGCCGACCCACTTGCAAGACTTTCATCAGCATTTCGCCGTGGCCAAGGCCTTTCATGTTTCGCCGTTCCTGCCGCGCGATCTGGAGTACCGCATGAGTTTCAGCCCGGCCGCGCAAAACCTCGGCGTGCACATGGCCGACTGGCAGGGCGACCTCAAGCTGTTCGACGCCACGTTGAACTTGCAGCGCGAGCCCCTTGATCGCCGCAGCCTGCACCGCTACTTGCGGCGCTTTCCGTGGATGACCGCGAAAACCTGTCTGGCCATTTATTGGCAAGCCCTGCGCCTGTTGCTCAAACGCGCGCCGATTTTTGCTCATCAGGCTGCCGACGGCAGCTTCCAAATCGCCACTGTGCCTCCCAAGGAGCACCGCCATGAAATCCTCTAGCCTGACTGTCAGTCGCTTCAGCACCAACGGCTTGACCGGCTCGCTGCTGCGGCGCGGCGTATTGCGGCAACTGAGCCGACTCAAACACGGGCAGTTGTTGGTGGTCGAGGACGGCGAGCGCCTGATGTTCGGTACGCCGGGCAGCCACCTGCTCGGTGAAATCCATGTGCAAGACGCGGCGGTGTGGGGCATGGTCGCCGGTAACGGCTCGATTGGTGCCGGCGAAGCATTTATCCACGGTTACTGGAATTCGCCGGACCTGACCGCGGTGGTGCGCGTGTTCGTCAGCAACCTCGACGTACTCGACGCCATGGAACGCGGCCTGGCCCGCCTCAGCCGGCCACTGGTGCAAGGCCTGCACTGGCTCAACCGCAACACGCGCAAGGGCTCGCAGAAAAACATCGCCGCGCACTATGACCTGGGCAACGATCTGTTCGAACAGTTTCTCGACCCGACCATGATGTATTCGGCCGCGCAGTTCCTCACGCCCGAGGACAGCCTGGAACAGGCACAACTGAACAAGCTGGAACGGATCTGCCAGAAGCTCGCGCTCCAACCCGAAGACCACCTGCTGGAGATCGGCACCGGCTGGGGCAGCATGGCGCTCTATGCTGCGCAGCATTACGGTTGCCGCGTCACCACCACGACCCTGTCGAAAGAGCAGTACGCGTTTACCGCCAAGCGCATTGAAGCCCTGGGGTTGCAGGATCGGGTGACGCTGCTGCTCAAGGATTACCGCGACCTCACCGGCGAGTACGACAAACTGGTGTCGATCGAAATGATCGAAGCGGTCGGCCATCGCTTCCTGCCGACCTACTTCAAACAATGCGCGCATCTGCTCAAGAGCAACGGCCTGATGCTGTTGCAGGCAATCACCATCCGCGAGCAGCGCTACGAGCAGGCCAAGCGCGGCGTCGACTTCATCCAGCGCTACATCTTCCCCGGCGGCGCCCTGCCCTGCGTGCAGAAGATGCTCGAAGTGGTCAGCCGCGAGACCGATATGAACCTGCTGCACATGGAAGATTTCGGCCTGCACTACGCCCGCACCCTGCGCCTGTGGCACGAAAACTTTCGCCGCGCCCATGGCCGTTTGAGCGAATTGGGTTACGACGATTACTTCCTGCGGCTGTGGGAGTTTTACCTGTGCTACTGCGAAGGCGGGTTTCTGGAGCGCACCATCGGCACGGCGCAATTGCTGCTGGCGAAACCGGCGGCCATGCCGGCGCCGTTGCTCGGCCGCTTCGATGCTTGAGCGAGTGGCCAATGCTGTGCTGTTTCAGGTCGGCTGGCTGGCCTGTGTCATCGGCGGCAACAGTCTGTGGCTGCTGCTGGCGCTGGCGGTGCTGGTGATTCATCTGGGCTGGATCAGCAGTTGGGCGGCGGAAGGTCGCCTGATCCTCAGCGTGGTGATTGTCGGCACGGCGGTAGACAGCCTGTTGCGGGCTGTCGGGGTGTTCGAATTCCAGGATCTGTCGCCGCTGATTCCGCTGTGGCTGATGCTGCTCTGGGCCTTGCTCGCCACCACGTTGCGTCATTGCCTGCAATGGAGCGCCCGTCCCTGGTGGCTGGCCAGCGCACTCGGTGCAGTGGGCGGCGCCGTATCCTATTACGGCGGCGGACATCTGGCCGGCGTGCGATTCCCCTACGGTGAAGTGCCGACCCTGATCGGCATCGGCCTGCTGTGGGCCCTGCTGTTTCCGTTGTTGCATGCCATGGCGCGGCGCTTGAGCCACTGAGCGTCTGTCAGACCTTTCACACGATACCCGGCGGCTGCCTTACACTGCCCGGCATGAAAACCATTCCCCACCAGCAAATCACCGAGCCAGCGGTCACCTGTTCGACCTGCGCGGCGTGCTGCTGCCAGCTTGAAGTGATGCTGATCACCGACACCGGCGTGCCTGAGCGCTTTATCGATACCGATGAGTGGGGCGGTGAAGTCATGCTGCGTCTGGACGACGGTTGGTGCGCGGCGCTGGATCGCGACAGCATGATGTGCACGATCTACGAACGACGTCCGCTGATCTGTCGCGAGTTCGAGATGGGTGCACCGGAGTGCATTGAAGAACGCAAAGGCATTGCCACGGCCTACCGTTGATTAGATGCAAAAAGATCGCAGCCTGCGGCAGCTCCTACAGGGGATTGGGTTTTCCTTTAGGAGCTGCCGCAGGCTGCGATCTTTTGATCTTGCTTACAGCGGCATCGTGTAATGCAGCGCGTAGCTTTCTACACCGTCGTTACTGCTGGCCAGGCCGGCGTTGGAGTAGTGCGTCGCACGGATCCCGACTTCATGCCCGCCATTGAAGCGCAGGCCAAAACCGATGCGGTCTTCGAACTGGAAAGAGCCGCCGATGTTGTTGCTTTCATATTTGGTGTTGGAGAACGCTGCGACACCAATGCCCGCTTCAACATACGGCTTGACCGACTGACCGGCAAACTCGTAAACGAACACCGGCGAGAACGACAGGCTGTTGTTGCTGGAAGTCTTGTCACCCTCCCAATACGTGTAGGCACCGCTCCAGTAACCGGTCAGGCGACCGACGTCACTTTGCAGCCAGCTCTTGTCCCAATCGAAATTCATGCCCAGGCGATACGTCATTGTCGAATCGCTGGTCGCACCCACTGCAAACTCAACGCCTGCCGCTTGTGCGGTAATACTTTGCCCCATCAGTGCAGCCGCAATCGCGGCCAAGCAGAATAGTCGCTTCACTTTGAAACTTCCTTTTCCGGAACGATCGTTTGGTTTTTTAGTAAACCCAGCGGTATAGAAATCAGCGCTTGAGCAGAAGTTCAGCTGACTTTTTAGATATTTCACATTTTTTTTACAAGGTGAATTTTTCGACGTCGCCGACGGCCTGGCCCAACAGGGGCAGGATTTTGCGAAAGGACGCCGGATCAGCGCTGGTCCAGAATCTGACTGGCTGGTTCGGTCCGTCGGCGAGCAACCCGCGCTCGGCCAGCAGCCGCTGCAACTGGCGGGCGACGGCGGCACCGGTGTCGATCAGGCTGATGCTTTCGGGGAGCATCGACTTGAGCATCGGTTTGAGAAACGGATAGTGGGTGCAGCCGAGGATGATCGTGTCGCAACCATTGGCCAGCAGCGGCTCGACATAGTGCTGGAGCAATGCGCGCAGCTCGGCGCTATGCAGATCGCCGCTTTCAATCAGCTCGACCAGACCGGGGCACGGCTGGGTGATGACGCGAACATCGGTGGCGAAACGATCGAGCAACGCGGCGAACTTGGCGCTCTGCAACGTGCCGGTGGTGGCAAGTACGCCAACCACACCGCTACGGGTCGCGGCAGCAGCAGGTTTGACCGCAGGCTCCATGCCGACAATCGGCCACTCGGGGAAATCCCGGCGCAGATCGGCAACAGCGGCCACCGTCGCGGTGTTGCAGGCAATCACCAGGGCCTTGGCGCCCTGCTCGCGGAAAAAACCGGCCATCACCTTGCAGCGCTGGCGGATGAACTCAGGGGATTTCTCGCCGTAGGGAATGTGCCCGCAATCGGCGAAGTACAGCAGTGACTCATGGGGCAGCAACCGCTGGATCTCGGCCAGTACCGACAAGCCGCCGACACCGGAATCGAACACCGCGATCGGTGCCTCACGCATCGTGCGATCCGCAGACGCTGCAGCCCGGATCGCGCTTGACCCGCAGCTCACGAAAGCGCGAACCCAAGGCATCGATCAGCAGCAAGCGGCCTACCAGTGGTTCGCCGAAACCGACCAGCACTTTCAAGGCCTCGAGCGCCTGAAGACTGCCGACCAGGCCCACCAGTGGCCCGACCACACCCGCCTCGCTGCACGTCAGTTCGGCTTCGCTGCCATGCCCGTACAGGCAGTGGTAGCACGGACTTTCCGGGCGACGCGGGTCGAACACCGCCAACTGCCCTTCCAGACGAATCGCCGCGCCGCTGACCAGCGGCTTGCGCGCGGCCACGCACGCGGCGTTGACCGCTTCGCGGGTGGAGAAATTGTCGGAACAGTCGAGTACCAGATCCACCGCCGACACGGCAGCGGCAAGGGAGTCCTCGTCCAGCGCCTGACGGTGCGGCACCAGTTGAATCTCGGGATTGATCGCGCCGAGGCGCTTGAGCGCCGAGTCGACCTTGGTCATGCCGACGCTGTCGGTGTCATGAATGATCTGACGCTGCAGATTGGTCAGGTCGACCGTGTCGAAATCCGCCAGATGCAACTCACCGACACCGGCCGCCGCCAGATACAGCGCGACCGGCGCACCGAGACCGCCGAGGCCGACGATCAGCACGCGGCTGTCTTTGAGCTTCAGTTGCCCATCGATGTCGATGTGTTGCAGCAGAATCTGCCGGCTGTAGCGCAGCAATTCCTGATCATTCAGCACGGCAGGCGCCCCAGGCTGATCCGTTGATGGCCGCCCAGATCGGTGCGGCTGTGGACTTGTTCAAAACCGCGAGTGAGCAGCAGATCACGCACGGCCTCGGCTTGATCATAGCCGTGTTCGAGCATCAGCCAGCCGCCGGCTTCCAGATGATCCGGGGCCTGGGCGACGATCAGGCGCAGATCGTCGAGCCCGTCGACACCGGCCACCAGCGCACTGGCCGGTTCGAAGCGCACGTCGCCCTCGACCAGATGCGGGTCGGCAGCGGCGATGTAGGGCGGGTTGCTGATGATCAGATCGAAGCGCTGGCCTTGGAGGGCGCTGAACCAGTGGCTGCTCAGCACCGTGGCGTTGTTCAGGCTCAGGCGCTGGCGGTTGCGTTCGGCCAGGGCCACGGCTTCCAGCACGCGATCCACCGCCGTGACTTGCCACGCCGGGCGTTCGCTGGCCAGGGCCAAGGCAATCGCGCCGCTGCCGGTGCCAAGATCGAGCACTTTCGCCGGCGTTGCCGCCAGCAGCTCCAGCGCAGCTTCGACCAGCAATTCGGTGTCCGGGCGCGGAATCAGCGTGTGCGGCGCGACTTCCAGATCGAGTTTCCAGAAACCCTGCTGACCGAGGATGTAGGCCACCGGCTCGCCACTTCGACGCCGTTGCAGGTACTCGGTAAAAATCAGCACCGCTTCGCTGGGTACGATGCGCTCGGGCCAGGTGTGGAGGAAGCTGCGCGACTTGCCCAGTGCCGCCGCCAGGAGCAATTCGGCATCCAGGCGCGCCGTTGGCGAATCCGGCAGTTCGGCGGCACGCAGCAGACTGGCAATGATGGTCATTTATTCACCTATCGCTGCAAGCTGGTCGGCCTGGTATTCGGCCAGCAAAGGCTCGATCACCGCTTCAACGCCACCGGCGAGGATTTCATCCAGGGAGTACAGGGTCAGGTTGACGCGATGGTCGGTGACCCGGCCCTGAGCAAAGTTGTAAGTACGAATACGCTCGGAACGGTCGCCGGAACCGACCAGCAGCTTACGCTCGCTGGCAATCGCATTGGCCGCTGCGGCGGTCTGCTGGTCGTTGAGCTTGGCCGACAGCCAGGCCATCGCCCGCGCACGGTTCTTGTGCTGGGAACGTTCTTCCTGGCACTCGACGACGGTGCCGGTCGGTATGTGCGTGATGCGGATCGCCGAGTCGGTGGTGTTGACGTGCTGACCACCGGCCCCGGAGGAGCGGTAAGTGTCGACACGCAGATCCGCCGGGTTGATCTCGATGGCTTCCCGCTCGTCCGGCTCGGGCAACACCGCCACGGTGCAGGCCGAGGTGTGGATACGGCCCTGGGATTCGGTGGCGGGTACACGCTGTACGCGGTGCGCGCCGGACTCGAATTTCAGCTTGCCGTAAACGTTGTCGCCTTCAATGCGGGCGATGACTTCTTTATAGCCACCATGCTCGCCTTCGTTTTCCGAAAGGATCTCCACGCGCCAGCCACGCCGTTCGGCGTAACGCGAGTACATGCGAAACAGATCGCCGGAGAAGATCGCCGCTTCGTCGCCACCGGTACCGGCGCGGATTTCGAGAAAGACGTTACGCCCGTCATTGGGATCCTTGGGCAGCAACATGCGCTGCAGATCATCTTCCAGTCTGATCAGCAATTCCTTGGCTTCGCGGACTTCTTCCACGGCCATTTCACGCATGTCCGGGTCGCTGTCCTTGAGCAGCGCCTGGGCGCCTTCAAGATCACTTTGTACGCCGAGCAGCTTTTTATAGCCTTGTACCACCGGCTCGAGTTCGGCGTATTCCTTGGAATAAGCGCGGAATTTGGCCTGATCGGCAATGACTTCGCCGTCGCCGAGCAGCGCGGTCAGTTCCTCGAAACGGTCCTGGAGGATGTCCAGCTTGTTGAGCAGTGACGCTTTCATTGCGGTTTTTTATCCGAAAAACTATCCGGTGAGCCCTCGAGGGCGAAGAGTTCCTGGGCCATGGCCAGCGCATCGAGGCGGCCTTCGGCAGAAAGCTTTTTCAACTGCACGCTGGGCGCATGCAGCAGTTTATTGGTCAGGCCACGGGCCAGTTGCCCGAGCACCTCTTCAGCGTTGCCGCCGTTGGCCAGCAGACGCAGGGCCTTTTGCAGCTCCTCGTCGCGCAGGCGCTCGCTTTGTTGCCGATAAGCCTTGAGCACATCGACCGCCGCCAGCTCACGCAGACGCACCATGAAATCGTCGGCGCCGACCGAGACCATCTCTTCCGCCGCCTGGGCTGCGCCCTGCCGACTCTTGAGGTTCTCGGCAACCACTTCGTGCAGATCGTCGACGCTGTACAGGTAAACGTCGTCGAGTTCGCCGACTTCCGGCTCGATGTCGCGGGGTACGGCGATGTCGACCATGAAGATCGGCTTGTGCTTGCGCTGCTTCAGCGCGCTTTCGACGGCGCCTTTACCGAGGATCGGCAACTGACTGGCGGTCGAACTGATCACGATATCGCTGCGCACCAGTTCTGCCGGAATGTCCGATAGCAGCACCGCATGCGCGCCGAACTGCTCGGCCAGCAGGCTGGCACGTTCCAGCGTACGGTTGGCGACCACGATGCGCTTGACCCCCAGCTCGTGCAAATGGCGGGCGACCAGCGTGATGGTCTCGCCGGCGCCGATCAACAGGGCCTGGCTGCGCTGCAAATCACTGAAAATCTGTTTGGCCAGGCTGACGGCGGCAAATGCCACGGACACCGGGTTTTCACCGATGGCGGTGTCGGTACGCACTTGCTTGGCGGCGTTGAACGTCGCTTGAAACAGCCGCCCCAGCAGCGGGCCGATGGTGCCCGCCTCACGCGCCACGGCGTAGGCCGATTTCATCTGGCCGAGGATCTGCGGTTCGCCCAGCACCAGCGAGTCGAGCCCGGAGGCGACGCGCATCATGTGACGAACTGCCGCATCATCTTCGTGCACATAAGCGCTCGCACGCAGCTCATCGAGGCTTAAATGGTGATAATCGGCCAGCCAGCGCAGAACCAGATCAGCGGAAATCTGATCCTGTTCTATATAAAGCTCACTGCGATTGCAGGTGGAGAGGATCGCAGCTTCGCGGCTGTCGGTGAGTCGGCAGAGCTGCTGCAAGGCCTCCACCAGCTGCTCAGGGGTAAAGGCCACGCGCTCGCGGACGTCTACTGAAGCAGTCTTGTGGTTAATACCGAGTGCAAGGAAGGCCATTCAAGGTCGCTGATGGTGACGTGAAGCCGGCAATTGTCCTACTTCGTCAGATTCAGAACAACTACCGCTGACTATTGTCCCAATTGTCGGCCACTATAAAGGCCACATTCGAGACTCGGTTATGTTTGACCGAAGGCTTGTGTCATGATGATCCGACCGCAGGTTAGTCGTCCTTCTCCTATATGAATAGATCTTCCGCGTTGCTCCTTGCTTTTGTCTTCCTCAGCGGCTGCCAGGCCATGGCACCCGTTTCGCCGGACGGTACCCCGCCGGTCGAAGACACCACGCCCGCGCCTGAAAAACCCAAGGTTTACAGCTCGTTCAGCGAGGAAACCGTCTTCAGCCTGTTGAGCGCCGAACTCGCCGGCCAGCGCAATCGTTTCGACATTGCCCTGGACAACTACGTGACCCAGGCGATCAATACCCAGGATCCGGGGGTTTCCGAGCGCGCGTTCCGCATCGCCGAATACCTCGGTGCCGACCAGCCTGCGCTGGATACCGCGCTGATCTGGGCAAAAAACGCCCCGGACGACCTCGAAGCGCAGCGCGCCGCTGCCGTGCAGCTGGCCCGCGCCGGGCGTTACGACGACTCCATGGTCTACATGGAGAAAGTCCTGCAAGGCAAGGGCGACACTCATTTCGACTTCCTCGCACTGTCGGCGGCCGATACCGATCAGGAAACCCGCAACGGTTTGATGAAAAGTTTCGACCGTCTGCTGCAGCGCCACCCGAAGAACAGTCAGCTGATTTTCGGCAAGGCCCTGTTGCTGCAACAGGACGGCGACAATAAAGCCGCCCTGAGCCTGCTCGAAGACAACCCGCCGGAAGAAGGCGAGATTGCTCCGATCCTGTTGCGCGCGCGCCTGCTGCAAACCCTGAATCGTGGCGACGAAGCATTGCCACTGCTGCGCAAAAGCATCAAGAAATACCCGGACGACAAGCGCCTGCGCCTGACGTATGCGCGCACTCTGGTCGAACAGGACCGGATGGACGACGCCAAGGTCGAGTTCTCTACCCTGGTTCAGCAATACCCCGAAGACGATGAACTGCGTTACTCGCTGGCATTGGTCTGCCTGGAAGCCAAGGCTTGGGACGAGGCCAAAGGTTATCTGGAAGACCTGATCGCCCGGGAAAGCCACGTCGATTCGGCACACCTTAACCTCGGCCGCATCGCTGAAGAGCGCAACGATCCACAGGGCGCGCTGATCGAATACGCCCAGGTCGGCCCTGGCAATGACTATCTGCCGGCGCAACTGCGTCAGGCGGACATTCTGATGAACAACGGCAAGACCGCCGAAGCCCAGAGCAAACTGGCGGCCGAGCGCGATGCCCAGCCGGATTACGCGATCCAGCTGTATCTGATCGAATCCGAAACCCTGTCGGCCAACAAACAGGACGACAAGGCCTGGAAAACGCTGGATAAAGCCTTGCAGCAATACCCGGACGATCTGAATCTGCTCTACACCCGGGCCATGCTCGCGGAAAAACGCAATGATCTGGCGCAGATGGAAAAAGACCTGCGCCTGATCATCAAGCGCGATCCGGACAACGCCATGGCACTCAATGCACTGGGCTACACCCTGTCCGATCGCACTACCCGCTATGCCGAAGCCAAAGCCCTGATCGAACAGGCGCACCAGATCAATCCGGAAGACCCGGCGGTACTCGACAGCCTTGGCTGGGTGAATTTCCGCATGGGCAATCTGGACGACGCCGAGAAGTATCTGCGTCAGGCTCTCGAGCGCTTCCCGGACCACGAAGTCGCCGCGCACCTGGGCGAAGTCCTGTGGGTCAAGGGCAATCAGCGCGAAGCCAAACAAGTCTGGGGCAAATTCCTCAAGGATCAGCCCGACAGCACCATCCTGCGCAGCACCATCAAGCGCCTGACCGGATCCGAGACTCTTTAACTCATGTTTTTGCGCCACGTTATTGTTTTCAGTTTCATCGCCCTGCTCGCCGGTTGCGCGGGCTTCGGCGCTCGCGAATCGGTCGAGGGCCACGGCAGTCCGGCTCAGTGGGCCGCAAACAAACAACAGCTGACCGGCCTCGACGGCTGGCAGATCGACGGCAAGATCGGCATCCGCGCACCGAAAGATTCCGGTAGCGGCACGCTGTTCTGGCTGCAACGTCAGGACTACTACGACATTCGTCTGTCCGGCCCGCTGGGTCGTGGCGCGGCGCGTCTGACCGGGCGTCCGGGCAAGGTCTCGCTGGAAGTCGCCAATCAGGGCCGCTATGACGCCGAGTCGCCAGAAGCGCTGCTCGAAGAGCAACTGGGCTGGAAGTTGCCCGTGTCGAATCTGGCCTGGTGGGTCCGTGGCCTGCCGGCACCCAGCAGCAAAAGCCGTCTGACCCTGGATAACGACAGTCGCCTGGCCAATCTGGAACAGGACGGCTGGAAGGTCGAGTACCTCAGCTACGCCGAGCAAAACGGTTACTGGCTGCCCGAGCGAATCAAACTGCATGGCACCGATCTGGACGTGACGCTGGTGATCAAGACCTGGCAACCGCGTAAATTGGGGCAATAACCCATGACCGCTCCACGTCTGACGCTGCCGTCGCCGGCCAAGCTCAATCTGATGCTGCACATTCTCGGGCGCCGTGCAGACGGTTATCACGAACTGCAGACGCTGTTTCAGTTTGTCGATTACGGCGACGAAATCACCTTCGCCGTGCGCGACGACGGCGTGATTCAGCTGCACACCGAATTCGCTGGCGTGCCCCACGACAGCAACCTGATCGTGCGCGCGGCGAAACTGCTCCAGCAACAGTCCGGCTGCACACTGGGCATCGACATCTGGATCGACAAGGTGCTGCCGATGGGTGGCGGCATCGGCGGTGGCAGCTCGAACGCGGCCACTACCCTGCTCGGTCTCAATCACCTGTGGCAACTGGGCTGGGATGAAGATCGCCTCGCGGCACTGGGCCTTTCGCTCGGCGCTGACGTGCCGGTTTTCGTTCGTGGTCACGCGGCATTTGCCGAAGGCGTGGGCGAAAAACTGACCCCGGTCGACCCCGAAGAACCGTGGTATCTGGTGCTCGTGCCGCAAGTCTCTGTAAGTACGGCAGAAATTTTTTCCGATCCTTTGTTGACACGTAACACGCCGCCCATTAAAGTGCGCCCCGTTCCCGAGGGAAACAGTCGAAATGACTGCTTGCCGGTGGTTGCAAGGCGTTATCCAGAGGTACGTAACGCATTGGATTTGTTAGGTAAATTTACCGAAGCAAAACTCACCGGAACTGGAAGTTGTGTGTTTGGGGGCTTCCCAAGCAAAGCTGAAGCTGATAAAGTCTCGGCCCTTCTTACAGAGACCCTTACAGGGTTTGTAGCAAAAGGAAGCAACGTTTCGATGTTGCATCGCAAGCTGCAAAGTCTGCTCTAAAAGGAATCAAGTGCCAGGCACTTGAAGCAACAGATACAGGGGCGTCGCCAAGCGGTAAGGCAGCAGGTTTTGATCCTGCCATGCGTTGGTTCGAATCCAGCCGCCCCTGCCATTTTCTATACTCATCCAGGTTACCCTCAGCCTCTAGGTACTGCGCGTGTCCAAGATGATGGTCTTTACGGGGAACGCTAACCCCGATCTGGCTCGGCGTGTTGTACGTCAGCTGCATATCCCTCTCGGTGACATCTCTGTCGGCAAGTTTTCCGACGGCGAAATTACTGCCGAGATCAATGAAAACGTTCGCGGTAAAGACGTTTTCATTATTCAGCCGACTTGCGCTCCGACCAACGATAACCTGATGGAACTGGTAGTGATGGCTGATGCCTTCCGCCGCTCCTCGGCTACTCGTATCACTGCTGTTATTCCTTATTTTGGTTATGCCCGTCAGGATCGCCGTCCGCGTTCCGCACGTGTGGCTATCAGCGCGAAAGTCGTTGCTGACATGCTTACCGTAGTCGGCATCGACCGTGTGCTCACGGTTGATCTGCATGCTGACCAGATTCAGGGCTTCTTCGATATACCGGTAGATAACATCTACGGCTCCCCGGTTCTGGTGGATGATATTGAAGATCAGCGCTTCGAAAACCTGATGATCGTGTCCCCGGACATTGGTGGCGTCGTGCGTGCACGTGCCGTTGCCAAATCCCTGGGCGTGGATCTCGGGATCATCGACAAACGCCGTGAGAAAGCCAATCACTCTGAAGTGATGCATATCATCGGTGATGTCGAAGGGCGTACCTGCATTCTGGTCGATGACATGGTCGATACCGCCGGCACTCTGTGCCACGCGGCCAAGGCCTTGAAAGAGCATGGCGCAGCCAAGGTCTTTGCCTACTGCACACACCCTGTGCTGTCGGGTCGGGCCATCGAGAATATCGAAAATTCCGTGCTGGACGAGCTGGTGGTGACTAACACCATCCCGCTGTCCGCTGCAGCACAAGCCTGTGCACGTATCCGTCAACTGGATATCGCACCGGTTGTTGCCGAAGCGGTTCGCCGCATCAGCAATGAAGAATCGATCAGCGCGATGTTCCGTTAAGGGCCCTGCCCTTCTCGAAATGTCTCGTTGACGAAAAGCGCCCCGCCCCGGCATACCTGTCGGGGCGGGGCTTTTTTGCCCATACCGTGTTTGGCGCTGGTCGCAAACGCCGCTCGGTCATGGCTATTTTGGAGATACAAAATGAACGATTTTACTCTGAATGCTGAAGTGCGTTCCGACCTGGGGAAAGGTGCGAGCCGCCGCCTGCGTCGTCTCGCCGCTCTGGTTCCAGCTGTTGTTTACGGTGGCGACAAAGCCCCTGAATCGATCAGCATGCTGGCCAAAGAAGTTGCCAAACTGCTCGAAAACGAAGCGGCTTACAGCCACATCATCGAGCTGAACGTTGGTGGCAAGAAACAAAACGTCGTGATCAAGGCACTGCAACGTCACCCGGCCAAAGGCCACGTGATGCACGCTGACTTCGTACGCGTAGTCGCTGGCCAGAAACTGACCGCTATCGTTCCTGTGCACTTCATCAACGAAGCTGCTCCAGTGAAGAAAGGCGGCGAAATCTCGCACGTTGTTGCCGAGATCGAAGTTTCCTGCCTGCCAAAAGACCTGCCTGAGTTCATCGAAGTCGACCTGGCTAACGCTGAAATCGGCACCATCGTTCACCTGTCGGACCTCAAAGCTCCTAAAGGTGTCGAGTTCGTTGCTCTGGCACACGGCGATGACAAGGCAGTAGCCAACGTCCACGCTCCACGTGTTGCTCCAGAAGCTACCGAAGAAGGCGCAGCAGAGTAATTTCACTCTGTTCGTCGGAGTGAGTGAAACATCGCGGACTGGAACGTAGCGAGAAAGCGGGCGGGAACGCGGAGTTTACATTCATGGTAAATGAGCAATTTTCGTCCACTTTCGCCGCCTTCACTGATCGCGGCGATGTCAAACACCACTCCAAGGAAGGGCCCCTATCGTGACTGCCATCAAACTGATCGTTGGCCTGGGAAATCCAGGCGCCGAATACGAACAGACCCGGCATAACGCAGGGGCCCTTTTTGTTGAGCGCATCGCCGCCGCGCAAGGTGTGAACCTTGTGGCCGATCGCAAATATTTCGGCCTGACCGGGCGCTACTCGCATCAGGGTCAGGATGTTCGTCTGCTGATTCCCACCACCTACATGAACCGCAGCGGCCAGGCCGTGGCGGCACTCGCCGGTTTCTTCCGCATCAAGCCTGAAGAAATCCTGGTGGCGCACGACGAACTCGACCTGCCTCCTGGCGTCGCCAAGCTCAAGCAGGGCGGCGGCCATGGCGGTCACAACGGGTTGCGCGACATCATCGCGCAACTGGGCAATCAGAATACGTTCTACCGCCTGCGGCTTGGCATCGGCCACCCGGGCGTCGCCAGTATGGTTTCAAATTTCGTCCTGGGTCGTGCGCCACGCGCCGAACAGGAAAAACTCGATGCCAGCATCGACTTTGCCCTCGGCGTGCTGCCGGATATCCTCGCCGGTGAATGGAACCGCGCGATGAAAAACCTGCACAGCCAGAAGGCCTGACTCTAATCCGAGGGGAAACACCATGGGATTCAATTGCGGCATCGTCGGCCTGCCTAACGTCGGCAAGTCCACCCTGTTCAACGCCCTGACCAAATCCGGTATCGCGGCCGAGAACTTCCCCTTCTGCACCATCGAGCCGAACAGCGGCATCGTGCCGATGCCGGATCCGCGTCTGGACGCTCTGGCGGCCATCGTCAATCCGAAGCGCATCCTGCCGACCACCATGGAATTCGTCGACATCGCAGGCCTGGTAGCCGGCGCCTCGAAAGGTGAAGGTCTGGGCAACAAGTTCCTGGCCAACATCCGTGAAACCGACGCCATCGCTCACGTGGTGCGCTGCTTCGAAGACGACAACGTGATCCACGTGTCCAACAGCGTCAACCCGAAGCGCGACATCGAAATCATCGACCTGGAACTGATCTTCGCCGACCTCGACAGCTGCGAGAAGCAACTGCAGAAAGTCGCGCGCAATGCCAAGGGTGGTGACAAGGACGCAGTGGCTCAGAAAGCCCTGCTGGAGCAATTGATCCCTCACTTCACCGAAGGCAAGCCTGCGCGCAGCCTGATGAAGAACATGAGCGCCGACGAGAAGGCGATCATCAAGGGTTTCCACCTGCTGACCACCAAACCGGTCATGTACATCGCCAACGTCGCTGAAGACGGTTTCGAGAACAACCCGCACCTGGACGTGGTCAAGGCCATCGCCGAAGAAGAAGGCGCCATGGTGGTTCCGGTGTGCAACAAGATCGAAGCGGAAATCGCCGAACTCGAAGACGGCGAAGAGAAGGACATGTTCCTCGAGGCCCTGGGCCTGGAAGAGCCTGGCCTGAACCGCGTAATCCGCGCCGGCTACGAAATGCTGCACCTGCAGACTTACTTCACCGCCGGCGTCGAAGAAGTCCGCGCCTGGACCGTCCGCGTCGGTGCCACCGCCCCCCAAGCTGCCGGCGTGATCCACACCGACTTCGAGAAAGGCTTCATCCGCGCCGAAGTCATCGCCTACAACGACTTCATCCAGTACAAGGGCGAAGCCGGTGCCAAGGAAGCCGGTAAATGGCGCCTGGAAGGCAAGGACTACATCGTCAAGGACGGCGACGTGATGCACTTCCGCTTCAACGTGTAAGCGACACGCCCAAGAAAAAGCCGCGTTTGATACGCGGCTTTTTTGTGCCTGAAATTTACTGCTGAACATATTTCCCCTGTGGGAGCGAGCCTGCTCGCGAAAAGGGAGTGTCAGTCACACCTCTGTGAATACCACACCGCATTCGCGAGCAGGCTCGTTCCCACAGTTGGAAGTGATGTGGAGTCAGGCCTTTTTAGTGCGTGGCAAGAAGATCGCCAGCACGCCAAACAACGGTAAAAACGAGCACAGGAAATACACGTACTCAATCCCGTGCACATCCGCCAGATGCCCGAGCAACGCCGCGCCGATCCCGCCAAAACCGAACATCAAGCCGAAGAACACCCCGGCGATCATCCCGACATTGCCCGGCACCAGTTCCTGCGCGTAAACCACGATCGCCGAGAACGCCGAGGCGAGGATGAAGCCGATCACCACACTGAGGACAGAGGTCCAGAACAGATCGACGTGCGGCATCAGCAAGGTGAACGGTGCCACGCCGAGGATCGAAAACCAGATCACCGCTTTACGCCCGATCTTGTCGCCAATCGGCCCGCCAAAGAACGTCCCCGCCGCCACCGCACCGAGAAACAGGAACAGGTGCAACTGCGAACTGGCCACCGACAGGTCGAACTTCTCGATCAGGTAGAAGGTGAAATAGCTGGTGAGGCTGGCCATGTAGAAATACTTGGAGAACACCAGCAGACCGAGCACCACCAGCGCACTGATCACTCTGCCCTTCGACAACCCGTGAGTCGCCGCCTGCCCGGCCTTGAGCTTGAACAGGTTCAAGTGATGGGCGTACCAGCGGCTGATGCGGTACAGCACGAACAGCGCAAACACCGCGAACAGACCGAACCACGCCACGTTGCCCTGACCGAACGGAATGATGATCGCCGCCGCCAGCAACGGGCCGAATGCAGAGCCAGCGTTACCACCGACCTGAAACGTCGATTGCGCCAGACCAAAGCGTCCACCCGAGGCCAGCCGGGCAATTCGCGAGGCTTCGGGGTGGAAGGTCGAGGAACCGATACCGATCAATGCCGCCGCCAGCAGAATCAATGGAAAACTGCCGACCACCGACATCATCACGATGCCAATCAGCGTGCAAATCGAACCTGCCGGCAACAGCCACGGTTTCGGATGGCGGTCAGTGTGATAACCGACCCACGGCTGCAGCAGCGATGCGGTCAACTGGAAGGTCAGCGTGATCAGCCCGACCTGAGTGAAGCTCAAGCCATAGTTGGCTTTGAGCATCGGATAGATCGACGGCAGCACTGACTGAATCAGGTCGTTGATCAAATGCGCCAGCGCCACCGCGCCGATGATACGCATCACCAACGGGCTGCTTTGGGAAGGAGAGGACGCCGAGGCAGCGGCGGTCTGAGCGTTGCTGATAGCCATGGAAGTTTCCGTACAGCAGATGGGTGCACGCGGGCAGGTGCGTCAATGTGCCATTTTTCGGTGCACCAACGCCATCCCCTTAGCCAGCTAACTAACGTCCAGTTCGATGACTCATCAATCCCTGTAGGAGCTGCCGCAGGCTGCGATCTTTTGATTCTGTTTTTAAAGGGCAAGATCAAAAGATCGCAGCCTGCGGCAGCTCCTACAGGTGGAAAGGGTGATAGCTCAACGCCATGGTCTGAATCTTGCCTTGCTTCTCCCCTCGAACGCGGCGGCCTTACAAAGGTCGCCGAGAATGGGAAGTTTCGCTACAGAGCCGGCCTACCGAGCGGGCGAGAGTGAACTTTCGAGGCCTTTTAGCAGGGCACAACATCGAGGTCGCACGACCGCGATGCACGCCATTGGTGCGTGGTGTCCAGAGGAGTCATGGGGCATGCAGGCTTTCCTTTCACCGGGGATCAAATTGCTGGGGCGGTTTGGCTTCGCGCGTAAATTTCAGCTGTTGTTTCTGCTGTTCATTCTGCCGTTGGCCGGCAGCCTGTTGATGATTGGTCAGGACTATCGCGACAAGCTCAATCTGATTGCCGGTGAGCGTGCCGGCGTGCGCCAGTTGCTCAGCCTCGATGCCCTGGACAACCTGCTCGCCGCCCAGCGTGACCGCGCCGCCCGTTGGCGCGCCACCGAAACCAATCGCCAGCCGACCCCGGCCACCCTCGCCGCCATGGCTGCATTTGACGCCGTGCAACCGGCCCTCCAGCAAGCCACCAGCGATCTGGGCAACGCGCTGAACAAGGAAGGCGCCGAAGGCGAAACCCTCGCCCGCTATCAAGCCCTGCAAACCGCGCTCGGCGGTCTGGATTCGAAAAGCCTGAGCAGCGTCGGTTGGTGGCCGGACGGTTACGATCGTTTCACCAACGCCCTCAGCGCCCTGCAAGCGTTGCGCGAGCAAATCGTCATGGACAACCGCCTGACGCTGGCGCCATGGCTGGAAACCTATTTGCTGACGCAGATCTCCACGCAGCACGCACCGGATCTGATCGAGCGCGTGGGCCGCCTCGCCGCCGTCGGCCAGGCTTCGGTGGTCTCGGGACAGTTCACTTTGCAGAGTCGCTTGCAACTGCGCGATCTGCGTGGCCGCATCGGCGACGCCCGCGAGCAGCTTGTCAAAACCGCAGGCCTGCTCGAAGCGCGTCTGCCGAGCGATCTGCACATCTGGGCCGGTCAGTATCACGACAGCCTCAAGCGCCTTGATGCCGGGCTGAAGGTGCTGGATGACGGCGTGTTTGGCGGCAGCATTACACTCAAACCGGAAGACTTCGAACGCAACCTTGATGCTCTGCTGGGCGATCTCGCCTCGTTGCGCCAGCAATCACTGCTGTCGCTGGATCAGCGCCTGGACGCCTACCACGCTTCGGCGATTCGCCAGTTCATCGTGGTCGCCGCAGTGTTCGGTTGCCTGCTGCTGGCGGCGCTGTACCTGTTCGTCTGCCTGCAAGCCTCGATCCGCCGCAGCGCCAGCGGCATTACCCTGCTTGCCGAAGCCCTGCGTGACGGCAATCTCAGCCTGCAAGTCCCGGTGGTGGGCCGCGATGAGCTGGCGGCGATCAGCACCGCGCTCAACGTCGCGGTGGTGCAACTGCGCGCCAGCATGCTCGGGGTCGATCACGAAACCTCGCAACTGAGCCACGCGGTGCGCAGCCTCAACGATCACTCCAGCGGCGCGCTGAGCGAAGTCGAAGCGCAGCAGTTACAGATCAGCCAGATCGCCGCCGCTGCGACGCAACTGGCCGCCACTTCGCAAGGTGTGGCGCAGAGTTGCGAACAGGCCTCCGGCAGCGCCCAACAGACCCGGCGCATCGCTGCCGACAGCAGCCGCGACAGCCAGCGCACCACGGCGAGCATTCAGCAGCTCAACCAACGGCTGAACGACACCGCAGCGGCACTCGGTCGTGTCAGCGAGCAAGGGCAGCAGATTCAACTGGTGGTCGACACCATCCGTGGCGTCGCCGAGCAGACCAACTTGCTCGCGCTCAACGCCGCCATTGAGGCCGCGCGCGCTGGCGAACAGGGACGCGGGTTTGCCGTGGTCGCCGATGAAGTGCGCAGCCTGTCGCAGCGCACCCAGTCATCCACCGCGCAGATCGCCGGCACCGTCGACAGCCTGCGCGCCACAGTCAACGAGGCGGTGAGCCTGATGGAAGCCGCCTGCGGCCAGGCGCAATCGGATGCCAACGCCGTGACCGGTCTTGGTGAACGTCTCGGCGAAATCGCCAGCGCGGTACAGAGTGTCACTGACACCCTGGCGCAGATCGCCACCGCCGTGGAAGAACAGGCGAGCACCGCCGATGAAGTCAGCGGCAATATCCAGCAGGTCGATCAGGCCGCGGTGCGTCTGCTTGAAGGTGCCCGCGCAGTGAATCTCGCGGCGGATACCCTGAGTCAGGGCAGCAAGGCTCTGAGCGACAACACCGCACGCTTCCGCCTCAGCTGATCCGCGCTTCGGGGAAGTCCGCTTCCAGCTCGGTCTTCAGCCACTGGATAAACCACGCCACATCCGCCGACAGTTCGGCGGACGGCGTGAGGACCCGGTAGCTTTCCAGCTTCACCTGCGCGTCCACCGCGCGCACCAGTTTGCCGGACTTGAGCTCCTCGCGAACCAGCACTTCATTGGCCAAGGCAATGCCCTGCCCGCTCTCGGCCACCGACAGCGCGTGATCGTTGTTGACATAGAGCATGTCGGAATTGAGGTGAATATCCAGGTTGTGGGCAGCGAACCACAGGTTCCACCACTCGCCGTCATCGACGTGGATCAGTTCATGGCGAACCAGATCTGCCGGGCCGATCACAGGCTCGATGCTGGCGAGGTATTGCGGGGTGCAGATCGGAAACACCCGCGGGCAGATCAATGCTGCACGGGAGTCGGCGTACTGCCCGTCAAGGCCATAGACGATGCCCAGATCGGCACTTTTGCCGTCGACTTCGGTGAAGGTCGAGTTTGGCTCGATCGCCAGTTTCAATCCCGGTCGCAGATGCCGCAGGGTTTCGATCCTTGGCATCAACCAGCGCTTGGCAAACCCTGGCACCACCATGATCCGCAACCAGCGCTCGGCATCTTTCGGCCGCGCCTCCTTGCCGGCTTCAATGATCAACTGCAACGCCGCGCTGATCTTGCGGTGGTACTTCTCACCCGCCGGCGTCAAATTGACCCCGCGCGAGGTGCGTTCGAACAGCTGAATGCCCAGCCAGTCCTCCAGCAACTTCACATGCCGACCAATCGCCGGTTGGGTCACGTGCAAGGCTTTCGAAGCCTCGACATAGCTGCCCAGGCGCGCGGCGGCATCAAATGCACGCACCGCGTTGAGCGGCGGCAAACGGTGGTCGGGCATGATTCCTGGCACCTTTGGCTGTTAAATTAACTAACAGCTGCCATGTTTAAATTGAAGTGTCGCCTCACGCAAGCACTAGCTGATAATCGAGCCACAGCAGAACAATAAAACAGCTGGTTTCACCCCGTACGCAATCTCGATCCTGCCCAGAAAAATAATATCCATGGCCCGACGACTTCGCTGATTCGCAGCGCAATCGCAGGCGATGGGGGAATCGGAGGTAACGCATGAATGCCCTGCATTCGCTGCAAACGCTGGCGGTGTCGATCCGCTCGGTGCGCAAGGTTTACGGTGATCCGGACACCGGTCCGGTGGCGTTGAAAAACATCGACCTGGACATCCGCGACAACGAATTCTTCACCCTGCTCGGCCCTTCCGGCTGCGGCAAGACCACCCTGCTGCGGATGATCGCCGGCTTCGAGTTTCCTACCGAAGGCGAGATCCTGCTGTACGGCGAAAACATCGCTGATCGCCCGCCATTCCAGCGCCCGGTCAACACGGTGTTCCAGCATTACGCGCTGTTCCCGCACATGACCATCGCCGAGAACCTGGCCTTCGGCCTCGAATCGCAGCCGATGGGCAAGGTGCTGAACAAGGCGCAAATCACCGAGCGCGTACGCGAGATGCTCGCGCTGGTGCAGATGGAACGCTTCGCCAATCGCAAGCCGGCGCAGTTGTCCGGTGGCCAGCAACAACGCGTCGCCCTCGCCCGCGCCCTGGCACCGCATCCGAAAGTATTGCTGCTCGACGAACCCCTTTCCGCGCTCGATCTGAAGCTGCGCCAGGCCATGCGCGAAGAGTTGAAAACCATTCAGGCCAAGACCGGCATCACCTTCATCTTCGTCACCCACGACCAGGAAGAAGCGCTGACCATGTCCGACCGCATCGCCGTGTTGTCCGAAGGCGAAGTGCAGCAGGTCGGCCGCCCGGAAGATATCTACGAACGCCCGCGCAACCGCTTCGTCGCCGACTTCATCGGCGAAACCAATTTCATCCAGGGCACAGTGACGAAGATCGAGGCCGGCCAAGCCTGGTTCGCCGGGCCGGCCGGGCATCCGCTGCCGGCGCAAGCGTGCAGCGACGTGGCGGTCGGCGCCAGCGTGAGCTTGTCGGTGCGCCCCGAGCGCCTGCATCTGGTGCCTCCCGCAACCGAGGCCGCGCTGCCGTGCCGGATCGAAGCGCAGATCTACCTCGGCACCGATCTGCAATATCAGGTCAGCCTCAGCGACGGTTCGCGCCTCACCGTGCGCACGCCCAACTGCGTCGACCAGAGCCTGCGCTTTGCGGTCGGCAGTCAGGCCGGTCTGCTGTTCGACCGGGGAAGCGCCAGCGTCCTGCACGATTGAGCCTGAGGAGTTGCCATGCACGCCTTACCGATAGCCAACACGCTGGAGCGCCGCAAGGCCTTTCAGAGTTTCCTCGGGGTCAGCCCGGCGCTGGTCGCCATCGGCCTGTTTCTGCTGGTGCCGATCCTGATTGTCATCGGCTATTCGCTGATGGAAACCAACCCCTACGGCGGGGTCAATAAAGTTTTCAGCAGCGATGCCTACACCTCGTTGCTGTTCGAACGCCAGATGGACGACAGCCTGGCCTTTGCCGATTCCTACCTGATCATCGCCCTGCGCTCGGTCGGCATTGCCGGGCTGACCACGCTCATCACGCTGTTGATCGGCTTCCCGGTCGCGGTGTGGCTGGCGATGCAGCCGGCGCATCGGCGTGGCCTGCTGATCTTCCTGATCACCGTGCCGTTCTGGGCCAACCTGCTGATCCGCACTTATGCGTGGATTCTGCTGCTGCGCAACACCGGGGTGATCAACAACAGCCTGATGGGCATGGGCGTCATCCATGAGCCGTTGCAACTGTTGTACACCGACGGCGCAGTGCTGCTGGGGCTGGTTTATACCTACGCGCCGTTCGTGGTGTTGCCGATCTACGCCACGCTGGAAAAGATGGATATTCGCTTGCTCGAAGCCGCTCAGGATCTGTATGCCGGCCGCGTGCGCACTTTGCGCAAAGTCGTCCTGCCAATCGCTAAACCGGGAATTCTCGCCGGCGCCATCCTCACGTTCGTGCCGTGCCTGGGCGCGATGATCGCCCCGGAACTGCTCGGCGGCGGCACGCGGATGATGCTCGGCAACCTGATTTTCCGGCAGTTCAGCGATGCACGTAACTGGCCGTTCGGCGCCGCGCTGTCGCTGGTGCTGATGGCCGCCGTGATGCTGGTCTTGACCGTGTATGCCTTGCGCGCCGAGCGCCAGCGCATCGCCAAAGGAGGTGCGTAATGCTCGCGCTATTCAAACGCAAAGGGCTGGGCGTGCAGGACTTCCCCGGTTTCGGCGGCTTCAGCTTGCTGTTCTATCTGTACCTGTACGCGCCGATCGTGGTGCTGGTGGTGTTCTCGTTCAACGCCAACCAGTCCGCGACGGTGTGGACCGGTTTCAGCCTCGACTGGTATCGCGCCGCGTTCGCCAATCAGGCCTTGCGTCAGGCCGCTGGCAACAGCCTGTTGATCGCGGTCTGCGCGAGCATGATCGCCACGGCGATTGCCACCCTCGCCGCCCTCGGCACCTCACGCGGCGCCAAGTTCAAGGGCCTGCAATTGTCGATGGGCGCAATCATGTTGCCGCTGGTGCTGCCGGAAATTGTCGTCGGTGTGGCGACGCTGGCGCTGTTCTCCACCATCGGCCTGTCGCTGGGCTACGGCAACTTGATCATCGCCCATACGGTGTTCTGCATTCCGTTCGCCTACCTGCCGATTCGCGCGCGCCTCAACGACATGGACCTGTCGCTGGAGCAAGCCTCGGCCGACCTGTATGCCGGCCCGTGGCGGACCTTCCGCAAGGTGACCTTGCCGCTGCTGATGCCGGGAATTTTCTCCGGGCTGATGCTGGCCTTCATCGTCTCGCTGGATAACTTCGTGATCTCGATGATGGTCGCCCAGGCCGGTACGACAACGCTGCCGATCTTCATCTTCGGCCTGTTGCGCATGGGCGTGACACCCGACGTCAACGCCGTGTCGACCCTGATCCTCGGCGTCTCGGTGCTGTTTGTGAGCCTCTCTTACCTGCTGGGCAAAAAGAACGCCTGAACCTTCCAAGAACTGTGGGGAAATAACATGAGCAAGTGGATAAAAAGCGTCGGCACTGCGTTGTTCCTGACTGTGCCGCTGGCGATGACCGGCAGCGTTCAGGCTGCGGAAAAACTCAACGTGGTGAGCTGGAGCGGGTACTTCTCGCCGGAGATTCTCGCCAAGTTCCAGAAGCAGACCGGTATCGAAGTCACCGTCGATTCCTACGACTCCAACGAGACCCTGCTGGCCAAACTGAAACAGGGTGGCGCCGGGTATGACGTGGCGATTCCGTCGCACCAGTTCATCCCGATCCTGATCAAGGAAAACCTGTTGGAGCGCTTCGACCCGGTCAAGGAGCCGTACTACGCCAGCGTTGTGGATAACCTGAAAAAACCGAGTTGGGACCCGGAGGGCGCGTACTCGGTGCCATTCATCTGGGGCACCACCAGCGTGGTCCTCGACACCGCGCGCTACAAAGGCCCGACTGACAGCTACAAGGTTTTATACGAGCCGCCAGCCGAGTTGCAGGGACGGATCAACATGTTCGACTCGACCAGCGAGATGGTCGACATGGCCAGCCTCTATCTGAATGTTCCGCTGTGCAGTGAAGACCCGAAACAGATGCAACAGGTGCTGACGCTGCTCAAGGCGCAGAAGCCGTTCGTGAAGACCTACAGCTCCAAGGCCGGCTCGATCCGCGAGAACCTCGCCTCGGGTGAAATCGACATGTCGATGTTCTGGGGCGGCTCGTCGATGCGCGCCCGCGAGATGAAACCGAGCCTGAAATACCTGTACCCGAAAGAAGGCGTACTGGCTTGGGTCGACAACATGGTCATCCCCACCGGCAGCAAGAACCCGGCGAACGCCAAGGCGTTCATCGCCTTCCTCAGCCAGCCGGAAAACTCCGCGATGACCCAGAACTTCCTCAAGCACCAGAGCCCGATCAAAGGCGTCGAACCGTTCCTCGATGCGGCGCTCAAGGATGCGCCGGAATTGCACATTCCCGAGGGCACTCACGTGGTGTTCAGCAAGACTTGCGGTGAAGGCGCGATTCGCCTCGCTGACCGTCTCTGGACCAACCTGATGCGTTGACTCCTGCCGCCTCGGCATGATGCCGGGGCGTTTCTTCAGCCGTCTGAAAGGCGCCGTTGTCATGAATTCCAATAACATCAGCGAACTGGTCCTGCTGCAGGCCCATGAGCTCGCCGAACGCATCCGCCTGCGCCAGGTGTCCTGCCGCGAAGTGATGCAGACTTATCTTGCCCATATCGAACGCTTCAACCCGCAGGTCAACGCGCTGATCAGCCTGCAGGCGCCCGATGTGCTGCTGGCCCAGGCCGATGCGCGCGATGCCGAACTGGCGCGTGGCGAATACCGTGGCTGGATGCACGGCCTGCCCCACGCGATCAAGGATCTGTCGCTGACCCAAGGCATCCGCACCACGCTCGGCTCACCGTTGTTCAAGGACTTTATCCCCGAGCGCGACGGCATCATGGTCGAGCGGATCAAGGCCGCCGGTGCGATCATCATCGGCAAGACCAACACCCCGGAATTCGGCCTCGGTTCGCAGAGCTATAACACGCTGTTCGGTGCTACCGGCTGCGCTTATGACCCGAGCAAAACCGCCGGTGGCAGCAGCGGCGGCGCAGCAGCGGCGCTGGCGATGCATCTGGTGCCGGTGGCCGATGGCAGCGACATGATGGGTTCGCTGCGTAACCCGGCGGCGTTCAACAATATCTTTGGTTTCCGCCCGTCTCAGGGCCGCGTGCCGTTTGATGACAGTGCCGATCTGTTTTTCGATCAACTTGGCTATGAAGGACCGATGGCCCGCAGCGTGCGCGATGCGGCGTTGCTGCTGTCGGTGCAGGCTGGGGGCGATGCCCGGGCGCCGTTGTCCATCGCTGAATCCGGAGAGGTCTTTGCCGCGCCGCTGGCGCGTGATTTCAAGGGCACGCGATTGGGCTGGCTGGGAGACTTCAACGGTTATCTGCCGATGGAAAACGGCGTTCTGTCGCTGTGCGAGAAGACCTTTGCCGACTTTGAAAGCCTTGGCTGCCACGTTGAATCCGTTCAGCCGGGGTTCGCGCCTGAGCGGTTGTGGAGCAGTTGGCGGACGTTGCGGCACTGGATGGTCGCGGGGTCGCTGGGCGCAACTTATGCTGATCCACAGAAGCGCGAGCTGCTGAAACCGGAAGCCTGCTGGGAAGTGGAAAACGGTCTGAAGCTTTCGGCGAGCGAAGTGTTCGCCGCGTCGGTGGTGCGCAGCGATTGGTATCGGGCGATTTCCCGGTTGTTCGAACGCTACGATTACCTGCTGCTGCCCAGTGCACAGGTCTTCCCGTTCGATAAAACCCAGCCTTGGCCGACGTCTATCGAGGGCGTGAGCATGGACACGTATCACCGCTGGATGGAGGTAGTCATCCCCGGCACGCTGTCGGGTTGCCCGGTGGCGAGCGTTCAGGCCGGATTCAATGCGCAGGGGTTGCCGATGGGGCTGCAGATCATCGGCCGGCATCAGGCGGACTTCGCGGTTCTGCAACTGGCGCACGCCTATGAACAGGCCAGCCGCTGGTTCGAACGTTGTCCTTCGCCGCTGCTTGGCCTGTGATTTTGATAAACGGTTGAAAGCGTAGAAAAAATTTTTAAATTTACGCTTGACGCTTTTCCATTTCAGGGGAATAATGCGCGCCACTTGGCTACATAGCTCAGTTGGTTAGAGCATAGCATTCATAATGCTGGGGTCCGGGGTTCAAGTCCCTGTGTAGCCACCAAGTACTAAAAACGGCTTACCGAAAGGTAGGCCGTTTTTTTATGCCTCGAAAAAACCACTCTCCTGTGGCGAGGGGATTCATCCCCGATGGCTGCAAAACCGACCTTCGCCATCCAGCTGCCCCATAATTCCTGATTGGCCCTGACCAAGGTTAATGGCACGTCAACAAACCGGGAAAGCACTGCAGGAAAAAGGTGCGCGCGGTGTACGAATTGGATTTTTCGTAAAACCTCGCGCCTGAACCCCACCCCATCGGTTTGCCCGAATTCCCCGTTGACCGACAAGCTCCCCTGGCTCGTTTCAAAGCCATACAGGGAGTTGGCATGGCTCGATTCAAATTTCTCTTCGATGAAGATTGGCTTCGGAAACGTCCGAGAAGGACCGGCTCATGGGCCGCTTGGAATCCGCCTCCCCCGCCGGAGCCGGTGTACATCGAAAAGGATGAATGGCCAACGCCCAAGCCCCGCGAAGACCAGGTGTTCGCCAAGTCCTGCACGCCGGATAACTGGTGTCGAACGGACGCCGGCACTACGCCAGAGCCCGCCGCCAATTTCGGCAAGATCATGGTCGCGGGGGCCATGCTCTTTCCCTCAGCCAGCACCGCGGTAGCGACTGCGCTCGGCGCCGACCTGGCTTTGGGGCGCATGGCCGGCGGCGGGATTCTGCAACAACGCCTCAACTGGGCCATCCGTGGCGCAGGCGGCGCGGCCAGCGTATTCATCCTCGGGATGCTGCCGACCCGCATGGGCGACGGCACATTGCACACCGACGAACAACTACGCCGCATGAGCCGCGCCAGCACTCGCGTGCGCTTCCAGTTTCGGCGCGATGCCCAAGGCGTCATGCAGGTTTACGGCATTCATTCCGGCGCTTCGGGCGATGACTCGGTCCGTACCGTCAACGTCGAGTGGAACAGCGACAAGACGGCGATGGAAGCCAAGCTCAACGGCATCACGATTTTATGGACGCCGCAACGCGGGCCACTCGGTTCAATGCCGCCGCTGGTTTATCCGGAACACGGCGAGCAACTGAACACGATCCTTGTCCACCCGATTCCCGAGAACACTGATACCCAGATAGAAGGCCTGCCCGGCGAAGACATTACCGCCGAGGATTGTATTCTGGTGTTCCCGGCAGAGACTGGGTTGAAGTCGCTTTATGTGGTGTTTTCAAGGCCGGCCAGGCTGATGCCGGGGACGGTGACGGGGGTTGGTGAGGATGTTTCGGGGGTATGGCTGGAACATGCGCGGACTGGGTCTGGCGCACCTGTCCCTACCACTATTGCCGATTCAATGAGAGGGCGCGAATACTCTACTTTTGATTCATTCAGACGTGCCTTCTGGACCGCAGTCTCGAGGGATGGTGTGGTAGCGGGGCAGTTCAGCGATGACAGCTTGGAACGTATGCGCAATGGGAAGGCACCGCGAGCACGCTTAATAGATGCGGCGGGCAAAAGGATCTCTCACGAGATTCACCACGTGGTACTGATATCCGAAGGCGGCGAGGTCTATAACGTAGATAACCTGCGGATCCACACGCCAAAAAATCACGTCGAAACACACCAAGAATAGGGAACAGCATGAATTATCCATTCATCAAACGCAGCTTTTCGGACTACACCGAACAAGACTTCGTTGAATTCGTGGACGAGATCAGAAAAGAAGACAAGGCGCCCACTGATGAGCGTGCAGATGTTTTAGTGCGGCACTTCAACTCGATTGTTGGTCATCCAAGCGGGATGGACCTTATTTACTATCCAGAACCCGGAGCGGACACGTCGTCCGCTGGTATAGCTCGTACAGTTGCAGCATGGCGTGCTGCTAATGGTCTGCCCGGATTTAAGCAATAAGCGTTTTTTATCCTTCGAGACACACCGAACCCGTGGCGAGGGGATTTATCCCCGATAGGGTGCGCAGCACCCTTTTCCCCATTAAAACCGAACTGGCCCGCTGCGCAGTCCATCGGGGATAAATCCCCTCACCACAATCCCAAGTCAGACCCATTCAGTCTGCTCTGCCGACAGGGCCGCCAACCCCTTCGCCCAGATCTGCCGAGTCCGCAGCCCGACCATCGCCCGCCAGTCCGGATCGGCCGGATAAAACTGCTCCAGCAGATTCAACTTGATCGCCCGCCCCGTCGCATCCAGCGGATCGCCATGCAGATGGAGCCAATGGTCATCGCGCAAATGCCGATGCACGTCTGGCCCCGGATACGTTCCGCATTCGATCACGAATGGCATCAGTTGCACGTCGGGCAACGCATTGAGCAGCGCCTGTGAGGTGTACCCGGTAGCGGTCGCTGCCACACCGGTTTCACTCAAGGTGTCGGCGCCGGTGTGCAGCGTGTACAGCCATGGGCCATAAATCGCCTGTGCCTGCGCGAGTGCCGGATAAGGCGCCTGGGTGATGGTGAGCAACATCGGATGCCCGTACTCCCCTGCCCCGGTGTGCAGGTCGAAGCACATCACGGTTTCAGCACCGGTCAAATGCGCGTCGATGATCTGATGCAAGGTGCGATTCGACCAGCTCGGTGCGCGGCCGCCATAGAACAGTCCATCGGGATGACTGTGCTGACCGCCCTCGACAATCGACATCACCGCCGGCCAGCCATGTTCGGCAATCTGTGCGTCGAGCAAGGCATCGGCCTGCGCGCGCTGCGGTCCGTGCAAATCGGTGCAGGCGTAGATCTCGTGCAGCGTGGCGTAGGCGCGGTTATCCGGCAACGGTCTAGTGAAATCCAGATGATTGCGGTTGAGGTCGATGTTGTCTTCGTTGACCCGGCGCAGCCACGCGGTGCCCCATGGGTTGATCAAGTGGATCATCACTACCGCAACATCCTTGGGCAGCGAGCCGGGAACGAAAGTTTGCAGCCAGTCGATCTGGCAATCCGAACCGTAATAGCCCTCGACCCCGTGAGTGCCGCTGAGTGCCACCAATCGACGTTTGGCCTGCGGATCACCGAGCACAGCGACGTCGGTGCTCAAGGGTTCACCGAAGGGGCCGCAACGCGGATGGGCGTACGAGGTGAGCGTGGCTCCGGCAGTTTGGGCGGCGGTCAGAAACTGTTCGCGCTGATCACGGTAACTGGACTCGGTGGGAAACTCGCTGTGCATGTCGGCCTCTTGTTGGTTTTGTAGGTGTGGGAGCGAGCTTGCTCGCGAAGGCGATTGCGCATTCAACATTTTGGTTGCCTGACACGCCGTATTCGCGAGCAAGCTCGCTCCCACAGGGGCTTTGTTTCAGTTCGATCAATTTGGCATTGACCCTAGCGAACATCCGCTCAGAAAAGAAAGACAAAAATGCCCGGCGGTTTGCGTCGCGACCGGCCGGTCGATAAAGTCCTTCAGACCTTTCACCCCACGGACGGAGAGCCCCACGTGTTCCCAGCCCTGCCCCTGAGCCGCTTTCGCCTGCCTGCCCTGACGCTGATCATCAGCGCCCTGACCCTCACCGCGTGCAACGCCCCGCCCTCCTCGACCTTGCCGCTGGCACCGGAAGCCGCTTCCGGTTACCGCACCGATCTGCAGACTCGCCACGCCAGTCAACACATGGCCGCTGCCGCCAATCCGCTGGCCGCCGAGGCCGGTCGCGAGATGTTGCGCAAGGGTGGTTCGGCGATTGATGCAACGATTGCCATGCAAGCAGTGCTGACCCTGGTCGAGCCGCAATCCTCCGGGATCGGTGGCGGCGCGATGATCGTGTTGTGGGACGGCAAACAGGTGCGTACCTACGATGGTCGCGAAACCGCGCCGGCGGGTGCCACCGAGAAGCTGTTCCTGCAGGCCGACGGCAAACCGATGCCGTTCCCGCAGGCACAGATCGGCGGGCGCTCGGTGGGCACGCCGGGCGTGTTGCGTGCGCTGGAAATGGCACACAAGCAACACGGTCGGCTGCCGTGGGCCACGCTGTTCGAACCGGCGATCAAACTCGCCGAACAGGGTTTTGCTATTTCGCCGCGCCTGCATTCTCTGCTGGAATCCGACCCGGTGATCCGCAAATCCCCGGACATGGCCGCGTACTTTCTCAACAGCGACGGCAGCGTCAAAGCCGTCGGCACGCGCCTGCAGAATCCGGCGCTGGCCGCCGTGCTCAAGCGCATCGCCAACGAAGGCCCGGACGCGCTGTACAAAGGACCGATCGCCGAAGAGATCGTCGCCAAGGTGCAGGGCCACGCCAACCCCGGCAGCTTGTCGCTGAATGATTTGCAAGGCTACGAGGCCAAAGAGCGCGCTCCGCTGTGCACCGACTACAAACGCTGGAAGGTCTGCGGCATGCCGCCACCGTCGTCGGGCGGGATCGCCGTGGCGCAGATTCTCGGCACCCTGCAAGCGCTGGAAAGCCGCGATCCACGCCTGTCGCTGACGCCGCTCAAACCCGTGAAAACCAACAAACCGGCCGGTATCGAACCCGATCCTCAAGCCGTGCACCTGATCGCCGAAGCCGAGCGCCTGGCCTACGCCGACCGCGCGCAATATGCGGCCGACACCGACTTCGTCCCGGTACCGGTCAAAGGTCTGGTAGATCCGGGTTATCTGGCCAGCCGCGCCAGCCTGATCGGCGAACGGAGCATGGGCAGCGCCAAACCCGGCACACCGCCGGGCGTACAGGTGGCCTACGCGCCGGATCGCTCACCGCTGCGTATCTCCACCTCGCAAGTGGTGGCGGTGGATGACCTCGGTGGCGCGGTATCGATGACCACCACCATCGAAGCAGCGTTCGGCTCGCACCTGATGGTGCAGGGCTTTTTGCTGAACAACCAGATGACCGACTTCTCGTTCATCCCCGAAGAGAACGGGCAGAAAGTCGCCAACCGCGTCGAACCCGGCAAACGCCCACGCTCGTCGATGGCGCCAACATTGATCTTTGATCGCAACAGCGGCCAGTTCCTCGCCAGCGTCGGCTCGCCGGGCGGTTCGCAGATCATCGAATACGTGGCCAAGACCACTGTCGGCCTGCTCGACTGGAACCTCGACCCGCAAAGCGCCATCAGCCTGCCCAACTTTGGCAGCCGCAATGGCCCGACCGAACTGGAACAGGGCCAGGTCAGCTCTGCGTTGATTCAGGCGTTGAAAGACAAGGGCCACACAGTCAATGAAATCGACATGACCAGCGGCACCCAGGCCATCGTGCGGGTCAAGGATGCGCAGGGTAAAGCGTCGTTGGCGGGTGGTGCGGATCCGCGACGTGAAGGGGAAGCGTTGGGGGATTGAAGCTACGCAGGGAAGACAAAAGGCTTACTGCGAGGTAAGCCTTTTTTTATGCCTTGTAAATTGTGCTCATCTGCCGCAAAAGGCTCGCTAATCAAACCGACAGGATTTTGCCGTCCACCGCATCGCCAATCGTCAGGAAATGCCCGCCGGCCACGTGGTGCAGCGTGCGCAAGCCGTCGTGCCCGTCGAAGTGCCAGCGGCCGTCGCTGAACACACGTTCATCGGCCTGAGCGGCGATGACTTCGGCGAGAAACAGGTCATATTGTTCGTGGTTGCGCGGTTCGGGCAGCAAGCGGCATTCGAGCCAGGCCACGCAACCTTCGAGTAACGGCGCCTCGACAGTTTTACCGGTAAAGGTTTGCAGGCCGTAAGCGTGAAACTTGTCCTGCCCCTGACTCTGCCGGATCTCCAGCCCCGAGGTATTGCCGACGGTTTGCACGATGTCAGCCTGATTGACGCACGGCACGTTGAGCACAAAAGTGCCGGACGCTTCGAGCAACTGCCGGGTCCAGGTGGACTTGTCGAGGACGACGGCGACTTTCGGCGGTTCGAAATCCAGTGGCATTGCCCAGGCGGCGGCCATGATGTTGCGCTGGCCGTCATAAGCGGCGCTGACCAGCACGGTCGGCCCGTGATTGAGCAGACGGTAGGCTTTGTTCAGGGGCACCGGGCGGCGGTGGGACGCGCTCATGGGGATCTGCTCCGGGAAAAAGGAACAGATTGTAGCGCCAGCTGCTGGTGAAAACCTGTAGGAGCTGCGGCACGCTGCGATCTTTTG
>NZ_JTKF01000038.1:0-82443 GCF_000828175.1 Pseudomonas sp. W15Feb9B
AAGCCCGCTCCCACAGGTTATCGGGTGTACATAACCCTTTTGGGAGCCAGCCTGCTGGCGATGGCGGTGTGTCAGGCGCCATCAAGCGTGCGCCGGACCTTGTCCAGCAGTTCACTGATCTGGAATGGCTTGACCAGCATTTCCATGCCGCTGCCCAGGAATACCTGACGATTGATCGCGGTCTCGGCATAACCGGTCATGAACAGAATCGGCAGGTTTTCGCGCCAGCCCCGCGCCACGTCCGCCAGTTCCCGGCCGCTCATGCGCGGCAGGCCAACGTCGCTCAGCAACAGGTCGATGGTCGGATCATTCTGCAAGCGCTCCAGCGCGGTTTCGATATCCCCCGCCTGGGTGCAGCGATAACCCGCATCCTCCAGCACTTCGGTGACGAACATGCGCACCGCCGGCATGTCTTCGACAATCAGGACGTGCTCACCAGCGCCCTGCGGATCAACTTTCGGCGCCGGGATATCGGCCCCGGTCGGGTCGTTGGTCGCCGGCAGCATGAGGGTCACTTCGGTGCCGCGCCGTGCCACGCTGCGGATGTGCGCATCGCCGCCGGACTGGCGGGCAAAACCGTAGATCGTCGACAGCCCCAGACCGGTCCCCTGACCCAGCGGTTTGGTGGTGAAGAACGGATCGAACACTTTGTCGATCACACTGTGCTCGATACCGGTGCCGTCATCGCGCACCGACAGCGCCACATACGCACCATCGGCCAGGTTCGGGTCGCCGTGGGAATACGCCGCATAGGTGTTGACCCAGATATTACCGCCCCTGGGCAGCGCATCCCGGGCATTGATCACCAGATTCAGCACCGCGCTTTCCAGTTGCACCGGATCGACCAGGGCAATCGCCGGTTTGTTGGTCAACTCCAGTTTGAGCGTGATGCGTTCACCGATGGTGCGCATCAGCAACTCTTCCAGCGAGCGCACTTGCTCATTGATGTCTACCGGTCGGGTATCCAATGGCTGTTGGCGAGCGAAGGCCAGCAGGCGATGAGTGAGTGACGCGGCGCTCATCGCTGAATTCAGTGCGGCTTCGGCGTAGAACTGCACCTTGTCCGGACGCGCATCGGCCACGCGTTTCTGGATCAGTTCCAGGCTGGTGATGATCCCGGTCAGCAGATTGTTGAAGTCGTGGGCAATGCCTCCGGTGAGCTTGCCCAGCGCGTCCATTTTCTGCACTTGCAGCAGCTGCGATTCGGCACGCACGCGCTCGGCGACTTCCTTGGCCAGTTGTGTGGTGGTGTCGTCCAGCTGTGCCAGGTGCGAGCGTTCGCGGTGGCGATGCTCGGTGACGTCTTCGACGAATACCAGGCTGAGCTGCGGCGTGCGGTACGGCGAAATCTGCCACTCGGTTTCGCGAATCTCGCCCTGTACGCGCATGTTCAACGTGCCTTTCCAGCGCTCACCATCGACCAGTCGCAGGCGCAACTCGTTGAGGATCGCGCCCTGGTCATCGTCGAAGCATTCGCTGAGGGTGTGCGGGTTGCGGTTGTCCTGAATCATTTGCGTGAAGGCGTGGTTGCATTCATGCACTTTCAGGTTGGCATCGAGCACGGCAATCGGTGCCGAGACGTTGACGAAAATCTCACGGAACCGGGCCTCGCTCTCACGCAGCGCATTTTCGGTATCACGCACTCGCAGCAGGGTGCGCAGGGTCGCCAACAGCACGTCCGGGTCCACCGGGTGAATCAGGTAGGCATCGGCCCCGGCGTCCAGCCCGGTGATGATGTCGCCGGTCTGGATCGACGCGGCAGACACATGGATCACCGGCAGCAGCGCGGTGTGTGCATCGGCCCGCAGGATGCGCACGATATCGAAACCGCTCATGTCCGGCAGATTGACGTCGAGGATCAGGGCATCGAGCGCTTCGCTGGCGATCAGCGCCAGGCCCTCGTTGCCGGTACCGGCCTCCAGCACCTCATAGCCATGGCGCTCCAGACGCCGGCGCAAGGCGTAGCGAGTGGCAACGTTGTCGTCGACGATCAACAGACGGATGTCACGTTTCATCGACATTCTCCAGGGCAAGCGCCAGTGGAATGATCACGAAAAAGGTCGAGCCGACACCCGGCGTGCTGTCCATTCCGACCTCGCCGCCGAGCAGGGCGGCGAAGCGCTTGCACAGCGACAAGCCAAGACCGGTGCCGCGCAGGCGTTTCTGCAATGGCGAGTCGACCTGAGAAAAGTCCTCGAACAATGCACCATGCAGCTCCGGCGCGATACCGATGCCGGTGTCGCTGACGGCAAAACGTACTCTGTCCGCCCCTTCCAGGCGCGCCGAGACCCGGACTTCGCCACGGGTGGTGAATTTCAGCGAGTTGGAAATGAAATTGCGCAAGATCTGCGCGAGTTTCTTGTCGTCGGTGTACAGGCGCGGCAATCCGACCGGCTCTTCGAAAATCAGATCAACCGCCGACGCATCGACGATCGGCCGGAACATGCCGCGCAACGCGCTGAACAGATCGAACATGTCGAACCACGCCGGAGAAATACTGATTCGTCCGGCTTCGATCTTCGCCAGATCGAGCAGGTCATCGACCATGTCGCTCAGTTCCCGGGCGGCGCTGCTGACGAACGCCACTTGTTTGTGCTGCTCGGGGCTGAGCGGACCGTCGAGCTCGTCGGCGAGCAAACTGTTGACGCTCAGGATCGAACCCAGCGGTGTGCGGAACTCGTGGCTCATGTACGACAGGAAACGGCTTTTCAGATCCGAAGCCTGGCGCAGTTGTTCGGCCTGGGTGTCGAGCTCGGCGTAAAGCGCAAGCACGCCCTGATTGGTTTCGTCGAGTTCGTCGCGCAGGGCGGCGGTCTCGCTTTGCAACTGGGCGATCAGCGCAGCCTGCTCCGCCGCGTTCAGGGTGGGCGACTCAGCCATGGGCGGCCTCCAGGGCAACGACCAGCACCGTTACGTCGTCGCGTCCGCGACAGAAGTCGCGGTGCAGGACGCTGGCTATCACGGCGGGATGGCGGTGCACCAGACCGGGGTAGTCTTGAAGATTCCAACGGGACTGCAGGCCGTCGCTGTACATGATCAATAGATGTCCGTTCACGTGAGCATAGTCAAAGGGCTGGGCTTTCCGGTATTGGCCGCCGACGATCCCCGGATGAGAGGCCAGCCCGCGCGACTTGTCGGCGCTGATCAGGCTGGCGCCGATGTTGCCCACGCCGGTAAAGGTCAGGCCGTCGCGGGCGGCATTGAACTGCGCGAACGCGGCAGCACCACCGCGGCTGCCGATCATGTCGCGGTGCATGTCCTCCATCAGCAGCACCGGGCTGGCGAACGGGCTCTGGGCGAACACCTGTTCGCCGGCCTTGGCCGCCCGTTCGGCGTCTTCACCGTGGCCGAGGCCGTCGATGATCAGCGCACTGACGTTGGCACCGTTGTACGCCAGGTGCCAGGCGTCGCCGCACGCCGGATCGTTGTGCAGTGAATGCTGGCTGACGCCGTAACGCAGGTCGGGCTGACGGTCTGCGCGTGGATACAAACGCGCCAGCAGCACCGCGCCACGGGTATCGGCATAAACGTCAAACACGTCGGTCTGGCGCGCCACGGTGCCCAGCCCGATGCCCTGGGTGCCACCGGTGGAAAAGCCATCGGTCAGGCACGCGTCCAGGTCAAAGCCTTGAGCGCGATCGACCGCAAGCATTTCGATACCGAAGCCGCCGGTTCGCGGTAGCAGCCGCAGATGAAACTCGCCACGGCTGGCATGCTTGAGCACATTACTGGCCAGTTCGGTGGCGACCAGCGCCACACGTCCGGCTTCGGTCGCATCGAAGCCATGTTGCTCGGCGAGCCGTTGCGCGGTGCGCCGGGCGTGGCCGATCTGGCTGCTGTCTTCGATCAGCAGCACCTGGGTCAGCGACCCAGCGATATTCATGTCCATCGGGTGATCGTTATTCGAGTGCCCTTGCCGGGCTCGGTGTCCAGTTCGAATTCATCGACCAGCCGTTTCGCGCCTGTAAGCCCCAGGCCCAGACCGCTGCCGGAGGTCCAGCCATCGGTCATCGCCAGTTTGATGTCGGGAATGCCCGGGCCTTCATCGCGGAAGGTCAGGCGCAGGCCGACACGAGCGTTTTCGTCGAGGATCTGCCAGTCCATGTCGCCGCCACCGCCATAGACCATGGTGTTGCGCGCCAGCTCTGAAACGGCCGTCACCAGTTTGGTCAGGTCGATCAGCCGCATGCCGCATTCGGTGGCCAGTTTGCGCGCCGTCTGCCGGGCGAGCACCACGTCCTGCTCGATGCTGATCGGTTGAGTACCGCTGCTGCGCACGGTCATTGTTGGCGTACTCGTTCCTGCAGCAGTTTCATTCCGCGCTCGACGTTCAGCGCGGTGCTGACGCCGGGCAGGGTCAGGCCGAGCTCGACCAGAGTGATCGCCACGGCGGGTTGCATGCCTACCAGCATGGTTTCGGCATCCATGATTTTTGACAGGCCGGAGATGGTGCCGATCATCCGCCCGATGAACGAGTCGACCATGTCCAGCGCCGAGATGTCGATCAACACACCGCGCGCCGACGTCCTGCTGATGCGCTCGGACAGGTCGTCCTGCAGGGTCAGGGCCAGTTGGTCATGCATGTCGACCTGGATGGTGACGAGCAGAAAGTCGCCCATTTGAAGAATCGGAATACGCTCCATCGGCTCAGACCGCTTTGCCGAGGCTGATGCCCAGGCGGGTGAGCGCGAGTTTCAATGCATCGGCCAGGTTGGCCTTGGTGACCACGCCTTGCAGGTCCAGGCCCAGGTGCACGATGGTCTGGGCGATCTGCGGACGCACGCCGCTGATGATGCAGTCGGCGCCCATCAGGCGAATCGCGGTCACGGTTTTCAGCAGGTGTTGCGCGACCAGGGTGTCCACGGTGGGGACGCCAGTGATATCGATGATGGCGATTTCCGAACCGGTGTCGACGATGCGTTGTAGCAGGGACTCCATCACCACCTGGGTGCGTTGCGAATCCAGGGTACCGATCATCGGCAGCGCCAGCACGCCATCCCACAGCTTGACCACTGGCGTGGAGAGCTCCAGCAGTTCTTCCTGTTGACGTTTGATCACCGCTTCGCGGGACTTCTGGAAGGTACGGATGGTGTGCATGCCGAAGGCGTCGAACAGTTCGGAAATCTCCCAGAGTTGTTCGGCCAGCAGTGCCGGTTGTTCGCGATAGTGACTTTGCAGCAAGGCAAACAGCGGGCCTTTGAGCGCGAAAATGAAGCTGGCGGTCTGTTGCGAATCCTGACCGAGCAGGGCGCGGCTATGGGACAGCTTTTCGAGGAACTGGCGGGTGGCTTCCCAACCCGGCGCATTGATGTTGGTGCCGTTGTCATCCTGCAGGCCATTGATGACCAGTTGCAGGAAGTCGCTGGTCTGTTGTTGCAGGTCATGGTCCTTGAGATTGCGGGTGGCGCCGCTGGCTTCCAGGCCGTTGATCCATTCGCTCAGCAGTTGGGGTTGTTTGTTTTTCATCGCATCGAATGTGCTGTTCTGCAGTGCTGCCATGTGCCTGTTACTCCGTAGCGTATGGGGGCCGGTTCTGTAAAAAATGACCGGTGCGAAGTCAGTGACCTTTGCCGTTCAAAATAGTTGTTCCATTGCGCAAGGATATTTTTGATCTGGCGCAAGAAAGGCCCCGGTAACTCTAGTCGGGATGGCCGCATTTGGCGGTTTTTTGCGCGCCGGGCGTGCGCAGGGTGCGGGGCGCAGAATGAAAAAAGCCGCATCGGCAGGATGCGGCTTTGTGGGGCAGGCGCGCGGATTACTTGCTTGGGTGCTTGGCTTGCAGCTCTTTGGCGGCCGTCAGGTGTTTTTCCAGCGCCGGCAACATCTTCTGCGCGAAGGCTTTCAATTCCGTGGCGCCCTTGACCTTGTCGTCGGTCACCGTATTCGCTTCTTTCTTGAATAATTCGATGGTTTCTTCGTGGGCTTTGACCTGATTGTTGGCGTAGGCCGCGTCGAAGGACTCATCGCGCATGTCGAGGATCTTCTCCTTGGCCTGCTTGACCAGGGTGGTGCTGTCCGGCACCTCGATGTCATTGGCCTTGGCGATGCTCGCCAGTTCATCGTTGGCCTTGCCGTGGTCGGTGATCATCATGTTGGCGAAGGCCTTGATGTCGGCCGACTGGCTTTTTTCCAGGGCCAGACGGCTGGTCTCGATCTCCGCAATGCCACCGGCTGCGGCATTGTCGACGAAGCTGTTGGAAGTGGCGGCAAAGGCACTGCCCATACCGCTGCTCAACGCGACAGCCAGAACGAGGTGACGCAGGTTGAATCCGTCCATTGGTATTTCTCCACACAGGTTTTTGTTGACGTTATGCAATGGAGGCAATGGCGCGGGCAAAGGTTTGATCGCGTTTACGACAGGGCGACGAACGGCCACCGCTGGTCTGACAGGTGGTCGACAGAACCCCTCAACCGAGGCCATTCTGATACAGGCTGACGCCATCGGTCGCGTTGGCTGCCGATCAACTGACGGAGGTGTTCCATGCCGGTGACTCATGACCTGTATCAGGATTTGAAGCTAACGAAGGAAGAGGTCCAGCAAAAACGCTCCGAGGATCCATTTCTGGATGCACTGATCAACAAGTATTCCGAGGCGGACGCCGACGTCGTCAAGGCCGAGACGGCAACCTCGGATGCGCCCAGCGATGACACATTGAAAAAACTCAAAGAAAAACGCCTGCAGGTCAAAGACAAGATCGTCGCCCAGTTGCAGGCTCGATCCTGACCGTCAGTCGCTTCACCGCTGCGCGATGGTGAAATGACTGAACGCCGCCCCCGACCGGCACCTCGAATGTACAGAGTCTTCACTTAGCGACTCTTTGCGAGGTGCCTCATGAACACACCCAGATTTCCCAGTGAAGAGCAGGGCGCTTTCGACCCGGTGCCTACGCATCCGGAACCCGATAGTCCGGCACACACCACAAACCATCCTGAAGAACCGGATGAGGGTCTTCCTGAAGACGAAGATCCGGACACGTTCGACCGATCCGGCAATTGACAGGCCTTAAGCGCTGGCAAGCCGGTTATCGCAGGGGATGTGTCTTTCAGTGGCGTCGGGACATGTGCCACTTGGCAGCACAAGCGTGCCGCTCGGGCGTTTCGCGGCTACAATGCGCGCCTTGACCGTGACCGCCTGACTAAAAAAACTATGTCCTTGCCCAAGCATCACCTGGAACTGCTCAGCCCCGCCCGTGACGTGGCCATCGCCCGTGAAGCCATCCTGCATGGCGCCGACGCCGTGTACATCGGTGGCCCGAGCTTCGGCGCGCGCCACAACGCCTGCAACGAAGTGAGTGAAATCGCCGAACTGGTGGAATTTGCCCGCCGTTATCACGCGCGCATTTTCACCACCATCAACACCATTCTGCACGACAACGAACTGGAGCCGGCCCGCAAGCTGATCCACCAGTTGTACGACGCCGGCGTCGACGCGCTGATCGTTCAGGATCTGGGCGTAATGGAGCTGGACATCCCGCCGATCGAGCTGCATGCCAGTACCCAGACCGACATTCGCACCCTGGAGCGGGCGAAGTTCCTCGATCAGGCCGGTTTCTCGCAACTGGTGCTGGCCCGTGAGCTGAACCTGAAAGAAATCCGCGCCATCGCCGATGAAACCGATGCCGCCATCGAGTTCTTCATCCACGGCGCGCTATGCGTGGCGTTCTCCGGGCAGTGCAACATTTCTCACGCGCAGACCGGGCGCAGCGCCAACCGTGGCGACTGCTCCCAGGCCTGCCGTCTGCCGTACACCCTCAAAGACGAAAAGGGTGGCGTGATCGCCTACGAAAAACACCTGCTGTCGATGAAGGACAACAACCAGAGCGCCAACATCCGCGCGCTGGTCGAGGCCGGTGTGCGCTCGTTCAAGATCGAAGGTCGTTACAAGGACATGGGCTACGTGAAGAACATCACGGCCTATTACCGCCAGCGCCTCGACGATGTGCTCGAAGACCGCCCGGACCTGGCCCGCGCTTCCAGCGGCCGCACTGCGCACTTCTTCCTGCCGGACCCGGAAAAGACTTTCCACCGTGGCAGCACCGACTACTTCGTCACCGATCGCAAGATCGACATCGGCGCGTTCGACTCGCCGACCTTCACCGGCCTGCCCGTGGGCACCGTCGAGAAAGTCGGCAAGCGTGACATGCAGGTGGTGACGCAGGAGCCGCTGTCCAACGGCGATGGCCTCAACGTGCTGGTCAAGCGTGAAGTGGTGGGTTTCCGCGCCAACATCGCCGAGCCGAAGGGCGAGTTCGAAGAAGACGGCGAGAAGCGCTACCGCTACCGCGTCGAGCCGAACGAAATGCCCGAAGGCCTGTACAAGCTGCGCCCGAACCATCCGCTGAACCGCAACCTCGACCACAACTGGCAACAGGCACTGCTGAAGACCTCCGCCGAACGCCGCGTGGCCCTGAGCTGGGTGGCGCGCCTGCGTGAAGAGCAGCTGGAACTGACCGCCACCAGTGAAGAGGGCATCAGCGCCAGCGTGACCTTGAACGGCCCGTTCGGTGTGGCCAACAAGCCGGAGCAGGCGCTGGAGCAATTGCAGGATCTGCTCGGCCAGCTCGGCACTACCCAATATCACGCCATCGACGTGAAACTGGACGCACCGCAGGCGTTCTTCATCCCGAACTCGCAGCTCAAAGCCTTGCGCCGTGAAGTCATCGAAGCGCTGACCGCCGCCCGCGTTGCGGCGCACCCGCGTGGCAGCCGCAAGGCCGAAACCACGCCGCCGCCGGTGTACCCGGAGTCGCACCTGTCGTTCCTGGCCAACGTCTACAACCAGAAGGCACGCGACTTCTATCACCGTCACGGCGTGAAACTGATCGATGCGGCCTACGAGGCCCACGAAGAGGCCGGTGAAGTGCCGGTGATGATCACCAAGCACTGCCTGCGTTTCTCGTTCAACCTGTGCCCGAAACAGGCCAAGGGCGTGACCGGTGTGCGCACCAAGGTCGCACCGATGCAGCTGATTCACGGCGACGAAGTGCTGACCCTGAAGTTCGACTGCAAGCCGTGCGAGATGCACATCATCGGCAAGATGAAAGGCCACATCCTCAACATGCCGCAGCCGGGCAGCGTGGTGGGTCACATCAGCCCTGAAGACCTGCTGAAAACCATCCCGCGCGCGCCACACTGAGTGACGGGCGGGCGTGGCGCTACGGTGTCACGCCTGCGCGGGCTCGCGCTCCGCGAGGTCTTCGAGCAAGTCGGCTGACGGCACAAAGAACAGCCCCCCGGTGACTGCCGTGCTGAAGTCCAGCAAACGGTCGTAGTTGCCGACGGGTTTGCCGACAAACATGTTCTCCAGCATCTGCTCGATCGGTTCCGGCGAGCGCGCGTAACCGATGAAATAAGTGCCGAACTCGCCAGCCCCCGGGCGACCGAACGGCATGTTGTCGCGCAGGATCTTCTGCTCCTGGCCGTCCTTGGTGATGGTGGTCAGGGCGCTGTGGGAGTTGCTCGGTTTCACCTCCTCACCGAGTTCGATGTCGGCCAGTTTTGTCCGGCCGATCACCTTCTCCTGAGCCTCGACGCTCAGCGCATTCCACGCCTCCATCTTGTGCAGGTACTTCTGCACCAGCACATAACTGCCGGATTCGAACGCCGGATCTTCGTTGCCGATCAGCGTGAAGTGATCGGCCTTGCGGCCCACCGGGTTCTCGGTGCCATCGACGAAACCGATGATGCTGCGCATGTCGAAGTAGCGGAAACCCTGCACCTCATCGACTACCGTGATTGCGCCGTTGAGTGCGCTGCACAACTGCGTAGCCAGTTCGAAACACAGGTCCATCTGCTCGGCACGGATGTGCAGCAGGATGTCCCCCGGCGTCGCCACCGCACGGCGACCCTCGACGCCGAACTCACGAAACGGATGCAGCGAGGCCGGGCGCGGGCTGCCGAACAGCGAGTCCCAGGCGCTGGCGCTGAACCCGCAGACACACGACAGGTTGCCGTTGGGCACGCGTTTGCCGACCGAACGGGTGAGGGCGGCGATGTCGCCGCACCAGCCGCGCACCTGACTGGCGGCGTCGCTGCCGGGCAGCAACGTGGCGACGATGAAGATCGCGCTGCTGGTGATGGGGTTGCAGATCGCTTGCGGCTCGGGGGTATCCATTGCTGAGGTCATCGTCGGTTCCATATGCGCGGGGCCAAGGTCGGCGCTCAGTATGAAACCAAAAACGTTTCATCGGTATCTCAGAAGCGATCCAGTCGATAGGCATCCTGTGCCGGCAAGCCAGCGTTTGCCGAAGGGGATACCAGCTGCGCGACCATCTGCGCCGTCACCGCCGCCTGCGTCAGCCCCAGATGCTGATGACCGAAGGCGAGCAGCACCTTGCCGTCGCAAACCTGGTCGATGATCGGCAGCGAGTCCGGCAGCGACGGACGAAAGCCCATCCACGGCGTCGCGTCTTCAGCGTTCAAATCATGACGGAACAAACCTTTGCTCAAACGGTGCAACTGCCAGGCGCGCTCCATGAACGCCGGACGCTGCAGGCCGGCGAATTCCACCGTACCGGCCAGGCGCAGACCGCCGGTCATTGGCGTCATGATGAACTTGCGCTCCAGTGACGTCACCGCAAACGGCAGGCGCCCGTGCTCGTGCGGCAACATCAGGTGATAGCCGCGCTCGGTGTCCAGCGGCACCTGCTTGCCGGTCAGCGCGGCAGTCAGCTTCGCCGAGTGCGCACCACAGGCGATCAGCACCTGCCGCGCGCTGAAACGCCCCTGATCGGTAAGCAACGACACGCCATGTTCCTGCACTTGGCCACCCCGAACCTCCTGCTGGAGAAACTGCACGCCGGCCGTTTTGGCCGCACTCACCAGTTCACACACCACCTGATACGGGTCGAGAAAATGCCCGGTGCGCGGGTAGAACAATCCGCCCTGAATCTGTTCGCTGAGCTGCGGCGCGCTTTCTCGCACGACGCTGGCCGACCAGATTTCCACCGGCACCTGTTGCTGACGCATGCGCGCCTGCAAGGCGTCGACGGCTTGTCGCGATTCGGCGCGCTCGAACACCAGCAGCGAGCCGTCCTCCTTGAGCAGGTCGGGTCGGGCGATGCTGTGCAGCAAGCGCTTCCAGGCGTCGAGGCTGCTTTCGTTGAGCGCGCGCAGGCCGGCGATGGTGCGCTGGAACGGCGCCGGGCGCAGGTTCAGCAGCAGGCGGGTGAACCACGGCACGGCGCACGGCAGGTACTTCCAGTCCAGGCGCAGCGGCCCCATCGGGTCCATCAGCATCGCCGGCAGACGCTTGAGGATCGACGCGTCGGCAATCGGAAACACCTGCTCAGTGGCCAAGTGTCCGGCGTTGCCGAACGAGGCGCCATGACCGGGCGGCTGCTTGTCGATGACCACCACCCGTTTACCCTGACGCGCCAGTTGCAGAGCGCAGGCGACGCCGATGATGCCGGCACCGATCACCGCGATATCGGCGTGGTCCGCTGTGAGGTTGTCGGGCATGTTCAGGCTTCCCTCTGACCGTCGAGCAAGCGCCGTAATTGCAGCGGATTTGCCTGTTGCAACGGTAGCGGCAGCAAAACGTCAGGGAAGTCCTGATAGCACACCGGGCGCAGGAAACGCAGAATCGCCGCGGTGCCAACCGAGGTGCTACGCGCGTCCGACGTGGCCGGAAACGGCCCGCCATGTACCATCGCATCGCACACTTCGACCCCGGTCGGCCAGCCGTTGACCAGCAGGCGTCCGGCCTTGCGTTCCAGTGTTGGCAACAAGGCCCGGGCGTGATCCAGATCGGCGTCATCCAGGTGCAGCGTGGCGGTCAATTGGCCTTCGAGGTGTTCGCAGACCTGACGGATTTCATCGTCGTTGGCGCACTGTACGATCAGCGACGCGGCGCCGAAGATTTCACCTTGCAGGCGTGCGTCGGCGAGGAAGTCCTGCGCCTGGGTCATGAACAATTGCGTCTGGCACTGGTTCGGCCCTTCAGCCGCTAGACCGCTCGCCACGTGTTGCGCCTGCGGATGTTCGGCCAACGCGGCGACTGCGCTCGAATAGGCGCGGAAGATCCCCGGCGTAAGCATGGTCTGCGCCGGGCTGCGCTGGACCCCTTCGGCGGCGGTGGCGATGAAACTGTCCAGCGCCGGCCCTTGGTGAGCGATGACCAGCCCGGGATTGGTACAGAACTGCCCGGCACCCTGAGTCAGCGAGGCGACAAAACCCTGCGCCAACGCCTCACCGCGAGCAGCAAGCGCTGCGGGAAACAGCAGCACCGGATTGATAGAGCTCATTTCCGCGTACACCGGAATCGGTTCCGGCCGCGCTTGCGCCGCTCGGCTCAGGGCGAGGCCGCCACTGCGCGAGCCGGTGAAGCCCACAGCCTTGACACGCGAATCGCTGACCAGGGCGATGCCCACTTCGTTGCCGGAACCGAACAGCAGCGAAAACACGCCGTCGGGCAATCCACACGTTTTTACTGCGCGCGTCAGCGCCTGGCCGACCAGTTCACTGGTGCCGGGATGCGCGCTGTGCGCCTTGACGATCACCGGGCAACCGGCGGCCAGCGCCGAAGCGGTGTCGCCGCCGGCCACCGAGAACGCCAGCGGAAAGTTGCTGGCGCCAAACACCGCCACTGGCCCCAGCGCAATCTGCCGCTTGCGCAAATCAGAACGTGGCAGCGGCTGGCGCTGTGGTTGTGATTGATCGACGCGAACGTCCAGCCATTCGCCGGCACGGACGGTACGGGCAAAAGTGCGCAATTGCCCGCAGGTGCGTCCGCGTTCGCCTTGAATCCGTGCGCGCGGCAGGCCGGTTTCGGCCACGGCGCGGTCAATCAGCGCATCACCGAGGGCTTCGATCTCATCGGCGATGGTTTCGAGAAATTCGGCGCGAGCACTGAGGGATGTCTCGCGATATGGATCAAACGCTTGCCACGCCAGTGTGCAGGCCTGGTCGACATGCTCGCTGCTGCCCCCGGCGTACGCGGGTTCCAGCACCACATCGGTGGCGGGATTGATCGCACGGATCGCTTCACGGCTGCCGGCAATGGCTTGGCCGCCGATCAACATATGGCCTTTCAGAGTCATGGCGCTTCCTTGATAAAAGAGGTGAAGCCCCGATATCGCACCGGGGCAGGGACTGCGGTCAGGCGAGGTTCTGTTCGGCGGACCAGTTTTTGTACCACTGACGGAACAGCGCGTACTGGGTCTCGGCGTAACGACGCTGGGCATCGCTCAAGGCGTCGGTTTCGTTGAAATGCAGGGCGTATTCGCGATCGCCGTTGAGCACCATCAGATGCTTGTAATACAGCACCAGATCGCAGCCTTCATCGAACGACGACAGCACCGCCAGCGCTGCTTCCAGTTCGCGCGCCAGACGCCGGGCCTTGGCATCGCCCTTGGCCGCTTGCTTGCTCAGCGCTACCAGTTGCAGCACTTCGCGGGGCAGGGCGTTGCCGATGCCGGTGATCGCGCCGGTGGCGTTGCAGTTGACGAAACCGTGCACCACTTGCGTATCGACACCGACCATCAGGGTCACGGCATCGTCCTGCGAGGTGATGTTTTCGGCGGCGTAGCGCAAGTCGGCGCCACCGCCGAACTCCTTGAAGCCGATCAGGTTCGGGTGTTCACGGCGCAGTTCGAAGAACAGCTCGGCGCGGGTGGCGAAGCCGTAGTAGGGGCTGTTGTAGATCACCGCCGGCAGGTTCGGCGCGGCGTTGAGGATCGCGGCGAAGTGGGCTTTTTGCGCGGTGGCCGAAGCACCACGGGACAAGACACGTGGAATCACCATCAGGCCATGGGCGCCGACTTTCGCCGCATGCGCGGCGTGGGACACCGCTTCACGGCTGTTGACCGCGCCAGTGCCAACGATGGTCGGAACCCCGGCGGCCACCAGACGCGCCACGCCTTCCTGACGCTCCGCCTCGGTCAGCAACGGCCAGTCGCCCATCGAACCGCAGTAAACCACCGCGCTCATGCCGATATCGATCAGCTCGCGACCCTTGGCCACCAGGGCGTCGAAGTCGGGTTTACGCGCGGCGGTGCACGGGGTCATCAGCGCGGGAATGCAGCCAGTGAAGATGTTATCGCTCATTGTTGTAGCTCCTCGGGACATTCATTCAGATCGGTAGAAAGCGGGGCACTCAGATGCCCCAGGCGAAAGGGTCCTGCTCGTCGATCAGCAGGGTGGCGTCGGCGGTCATGTAGGCGCGGCCGGTAATAAAAGGGCGCACGCGTTCGCCATGCCATTCGAAGCGGCCTTCGAACTGGCTGCCGGTGATGCTCGCTTGCGTCCAGACCTGGCCTTCGGCGAGTTTGCCGTCAGCGGCCAGGCAGGCGAGTTTGGCGCTGGTGCCGGTGCCGCAGGGCGAGCGGTCGTAGGCTTTGCCCGGGCACATGACAAAGTTGCGGCTGTCGGCGTGGGCGTCGTCGGCGAACAATTCGACGTGGTCGATCAGCGCGCCGTTCTCGCCGTGGATGCCTTGGGCTTCGAGGGCCTTGAGCATCGCCCAGGTGTACTCGGTGAGGGCTTCGACGTTGCTCATCTGCAGGTCCTGGCCGTGCTCGGAAACCAGGAAAAACCAATTGCCGCCCCAGGCAATATCGCCGAACACTCGGCCGTGGCCGGGCACGTCCACCGGCACCTGTTTGCGATAGCGGTACGCCGGGACGTTGCCCAGGGTCACCGCGCCGTCCTCGTGCAGGGTGGCGCTGACCGGGCCGACCGGGGTGTCGATCTGGTGCACGCCCGGTTCGATTAGGCCCTGGTAATGCAGCGAGTTGACCAGGCCGATGGTGCCGTGCCCGCACATGCCGAGGTAACCGGCGTTGTTGAAGAAAATCACCCCGCAGGTGGCGTCCGGCGAGACCGGCGCGCAGTACAGCGCGCCGACCAGCACGTCGTTGCCGCGCGGTTCCAGCAGGCAGGCGCGGCGCCATTGATCGTGGCCTTCGCGCAAGGCATCGCGCTGCTCGACGATGCTGTTGCCGGGCAAGTCGGGGAAGCCCTTCATCACCAGGCGTGTGGGTTCGCCGCCGGTGTGGGAGTCGATGATGTGCAGTCGTTTCATGAACGCGTCCCTTCAGTGAATATCAGGCGTGCGCCGGGCGTTGGCCCGTTGCCGCATGGGTGGAGGATTCAGCGGCTTCACTTTCGTCGTCTTCGGTTTCCAGACGAATCAGGTGTGCCGGTACGCCGGTGGCCGCCCCCCAGTAGTAGATGCCCAGGGCGCAGACCGCGACGATCACGGTGTCGAACGGATGACTGAGCACGCCGATACCACCGAAGCTGCCGAGTTTGGAGAGGAGGATGGTCAGCGCGTAGAAGCCGATCAGCCACGCCGATGAGCGCACTTGCTGGCCCAGATTCAGGTGCGCGGTCGGCACCAGGCGGCCACACAGCAGGTAGATGACGAACATCAGGATTTGCAGGCCGAGCAACCACGACACGGTGCCCCAGCCTGACCAGTAGACGATCAGCGCGGCGATGATGAACGACAGTGGCCCGAGCACATTCATGCCCTTGACCCGGAACGGACGCGGCATGCCCGGCGCGCTGCGGCGCAGGGCGGCCACCGACACCGGAGCCACGGCGTAGCTCAATACCAGCGCGGCGGAGACCACGTTGATCAGCGCTTCCCATGACGGGAACGGCAGGGTCCAGAACACCGACAGGCCAAAGGTCAGCCACAGCGCGGGGCGCGGAATGCCGGACTTCTCGTCGATGCGGGTGAAAATCTTGAAGAAGGTCCCGGTCTGCGCCCAGCCGTAGATCACCCGTGGCGTGGCGTTCATGTAGATGTTGCCGCAACCGCTGGGCGAGATCACCGCATCGGCCACCACCAGATACGCCAGCCAGCCGACGCCCAGTGCCAACGCGATGTCGCGATACGGCAGGGCCAGTTCCTTGGCGACGCCGGCCCAGCCATTGGCGAGCATTTCAGTCGGGATGCCGCCGAGGAAAGCGGTCTGCAGCAGCACGTAGATCGCGGTGGAGAGCAGCACCGACAGGATCAGCGCAATCGGAATCGTGCGTTGCGGATTCTTCACTTCACTGGCCACCGAAATGATCGGTGTCAGGCCCAGATACGCGAAGATCACCCCGCCGGCCGACACGGCCATTTCGATGCCGGACAGGCCGAACGGCGCAAAGCCGTGCACGTCGAAATTCGCCGGTTTGAAGAAGCTGAACAACACGCCGATCACCAGCAGCGGCACGATGAACTTGAACACGCTGACCAGATTGTTGGCCATGGCGAAGGTCTTCACGCTGCGGTAATTGAGCAGGAAAAACAGGCACAACAGCCCGAACTGTACGAACCAGCCAAGCACGGTCGGGTCGCTGGAGCCGACCTTGGTCAACTCGGGAAACCATGCTGCCGCATATTGCCGCGAGGCGACCACTTCGATCGCCACCAGACTGGAAAACGCAATCAGCGTAATGAAGCCCATCAGATAACCGAGCAGCGGGCCATGGGAGTAAACCGGGTAACGCACCACGCCGCCGGCACGGGGCAGCGCAGCGCCCAATTCGCAGTAGACGATGCCCAGCAGCAACACGGCGAAACCGCCGAGCAGCCAGGAAAAGATCCCCGCCGGGCCGGCGATGGCGGACACGTGACTGGCGGCGAACAACCAGCCCGAACCGAAGATTGCCCCCAGCCCGATGAACGTGAGGTCTATTAATGAAAGTTGTTTCTTGAACTTGCCTTGGCCTGTCATAGCGTCGCCTTCTTGTTGGTTGTTGGAGGGGCGTGCAGTGGCGCTACAGTGAACTTGTCAGGCGCTGCGCGATTGATGTTTTTTGCCGGTGACGATGACGAAATCAGCACAATGGCCAACGGCAAAGGCCCGGCTCGACAGGCCGCCAGCCATGGGGCAATCTGCGCGCAAGCCAATGCGCACCGTGGGGAGTGACAGTCATGACGCAGAATGCGTTTGCGATCCTGAGTCAGCAGAACGAAGCGAGCCGACCGCAATGCCTCGACGATCTGCTCGCCAGCATGGCGCTGCTGTTGCCCATGCTGGATGTGATTCCCAACGCGGCGATCTTCATCAAGGATCCGCAGGCGCGCTACGTCATGGCTAACCAGACACTGGTGCAACGCTGCGGTCTGAAAGACCTGCGACCGTTATTGGGCAAGACCAGCGCCGAGGTGTTTCCGGCGCAATTGGGCCCGGGCTACACCGAGCAGGATCGGCGCGTGCTGGAAGAGGGATTGGTGCTGGAGGATCAGCTGGAGTTGCACCTGTACGGCAGCCGCGAACCCGGCTGGTGCCTGACCCACAAACGTCCGCTGTACGATCGTGATAACCGGATCATTGGCCTGGCGGGCATTTCCGTCGACCTGCAAACCGCCAGCGAAACTCATCCGGCGTATCAGCGTCTGGCGGCGGTGGATGAGTACATTCGGGCGAACTTCGCGAGCCGCGTCAGTCTTGGCGAACTGACGCGCATCGCCGGAATTTCAGTGGCGCAACTGGAGCGTTACTGCAAACGGGTGTTCCACCTGACGCCGCGGCAGATGATCCAGAAAGTGCGTCTTGAGCACGCGCATCGGCTGTTGCATGGCGAGTTGCCGATCACCGAGGTGGCGCTGCAGTGCGGCTATACCGACCACAGCGCTTTCACCCGGCAGTTCAAGGCCTCGACCGGATTCACCCCGCGCCAGTATCGGTTGGCGACGACGCAATAAGGCTGGTCCGTCAGGCCTTGACCCAGCGCTGCCGGCTCCAGGCACTCAGCGAGTCCACGCCCAGCACCAGAATCAGCATCGCCAGAATCACCGTGCTCGCCTGCGCTTCCTGAAACAGGCTGAGGCTGACATACAGCATCTGCCCCAAACCACCGGCCCCGACGAAGCCCAGCACGCTGGCCATGCGGATGTTGTTTTCCCAGCGATACAGGCAATAGGCGAGCAATTGCGGGGCGAGGTTGGGCAGGGTGCCGTAGCAGAAGGCGAGCACGGGATTGCCGCCCTGCAAGCGTATCGCTTCGGCTGGTTCCGGCGGGGTATTCTCCAGCGCTTCGGCGAACAGTCGACCGAGCACGCCGGTGGTGTGCAGGGCCAGCGCCAGAGTGCCGGCATTCGGCCCAAGGCCGGCGGCGAGCACCATCAGCGCCGCCCACACCAGTTCCGGAATCGCCCGCAAACCGTTAAGCAACAGGCGCGAGGCGCTTTGCAGCGGCCAGCCGAAACGCCCGGCCGCGGGCAGCGCGAGGAGAATGCCGAACACGGCCGCGAGCAGGGTGCCGAGGGCCGACATGGCGAGGGTTTCCAGCGCGCCCTTGATGATCGCCTGCAAGTGCGTGGCGCTCAGGTCCGGGCTGAGAAAGCGCTGTGCGTAGGCACCCATCTGCTTGAGGCTGGTGGCGCTGCCCAGTTCACCGAGGTCGAGTTCGAGGTAACCGAACGAGGCGATCACCGCGACGCCGATGCCGACCACCAGCAGCAGATTGATCAGGCGATTCATGTCAGCCTCCAGCGCAAAAGGCGGCTGAGTTGGTCGGCACCGAGCACCAGAATCAGGAACGTCAGCAACATGCTCGCCACTTCACCGCTGGCGAACATGCGCAGCGACAGGTCGATCTGCTGGCCGAGGCCACCAGCGCCAACAAACCCCATCACCACCGAGGCACGAATCGCGCACTCCCAGCGATACACCGTGTACGACAGCAGCTCCGCCGCGACATTCGGCAGAATCCCGTAGGCGAACGCCGCGAGTCGTCCGCTGCCGGCCTGCATCAAGGCGTGCGTCGGGCGTTGGTCGGTGGACTCGAAAATCTCCGCGTAGACCTTGCCGAGCATGCCGCTGTAGGTGATCGCGATCGCCAGTACACCCGCCGCCGGGCCGAGGCCCACGGCACGCACGAACAGCAGCGCCCAAACGATTTCCGGCACGCTGCGCAAGAAGATCAGCAGTCCGCGCACCGGCCAACGCAGCAAGCGCCCGAGCCGACTGGGAATGCCGCTGCGGGACGCCGCCGACAACGACAGCGCGCGGCTGGCTATCAGGCTGGCCGGCACCGCCAGCAGCAACGCCAACGCCATGCCGGCAGTGGCGATGGCCAGGGTTTGCAGGGTGGCCTTGAGCAGTAACTGGAGAAAATCGTGGTCATGCGCCGGTGGCCAGAACCCGGAGATAAAGCGGCCCATTTCGGTCTGGCTGTCGCTGTGCAGCAGCACGCCAAGGTCCAGTTCGCTGAGCTGGATGCCCGGCCACAGCAGGGCAATTGCCAGCAGGGTCAGCAGCAGTCGCGGCGCGGCGGCCGGGTCGCGGGAATCAGCCGTCAGCATCGCGGGATCTGCACAATCAGCGGCGCACTGGGCGTCGTCGGGCTTTGCAATTGCTCATTGGCGTACAGCGTGTCGAGCATTTCGCGGCTGACCTGCTCGGCAGAGCTGTCAAACAGGATCTGGCCGTCGCGCAAGCCGATGATGCGCGGAAAGTGCGCCAGCGCCAGTTCCACCGCGTGCAGGCTCGCCACCAGCGTGACGTTATGCGCCCGCGCGTGCTGGGAGAGGATCGACAGGGTGTGCCCGGCGAGCACCGGGTCCATCGCCGACACCGGTTCGTCCGCCAGCAGAATTTCCGGTGCCTGATACAGCACCCGGGCAATGCCCACGCGCTGCAGTTGGCCGCCGGACAATTGCTGGCAGTAAGCGAAGAGTTTGTCGCCCAGATCCAGGCGGGCGATGGCGGCACGGGCACCGGGAATATCCGTCGGATGCAGCAGATTGAGCAGGCTTTTGCCCAGACTCCACTGCCCGAGTTTGCCGGCCAGCACCGCCGTCACCACGCGCTGGCGCGGCGGCAGCGGTGGTGCTTGGTGCACCAGACCGATGCGCGCACGCAGGCGTTGCCGTTGACGGGCGGGGAGGTGCCAGGGGCGTTCACCCAGCACCTCGATTTCACCGCTGCTGGGGCGTAACGCGGTGGCGAGCAGGTTCAACAGGCTGGATTTACCGGCCCCGGACGGACCGATGATCGCCACCTGTTCACCCGCCGCAATCTGCAGATCGACGCCACGTAGTGCGTCGACCCCATTGGCGTGGTGCAGGCGGCCTTGTTTGAGGCTCAGGGTCATTTCAACAGATCGGCGGCGCGAGCAGCTTCCTCGATGCCCTTGTAGTTCTCGGGCTTGGTGTCGATGAAACGGCTGGCCGCCTGCAGATCAAGAATCTTCTTCTGCTCCGGGTTGGCCGGGTCGAGGTCGAGGAAGGCTTTTTTGATCTTCGCTGCCAGCGCCGGGTCGAGGGTGCCGCGCACGGTCCAGTTGTAATCGAAGTAGGCCGGAGTCGTGGCGAACACGTGCACCTTGCTGGTATCGACCTTGCCGGCGTCCACCAGTTTCTGCCAGACGCTGGCGTTCAGCACACCGGCATCGACCTTGCCGGCCTGGACCCAGGCGACGGTGGCGTCGTGCGCACCGGAGTAGGCGACACGGCTGAAATAGGCTTCAGGCTTGATGTTGTCGTTCTTCAGCATGAAGTAACGCGGCATCAGGCTGCCGGAGGTCGACGACACCGAGCCGAAGGCAAAGGTCTTGCCCTTGAGGTCGGCCAGGCTCTTCACGTTCGGGTCGGCAGTGATGAACTTGCTGGTGAACTGCGCATCCTGCTCGCGCTGCACCAGCGGAATCACCGGGGTGGTGGCGTCGGTCTTCAGGCGTGCCTGAACGAAAGTGAACCCGCCCAGCCAGGCCATGTCGAGGCGATCGGTCGCCAGCGCTTCCACCACTGCCGGGTAGTCGGCCACCGGAACGAACTGCACTTTCATGCCCAGTTGCTGCTCCAGATAGGCCCCCAGTGGTTCGAATTTGCGCAGCAATTCGGTCGGGGCTTCATCGGGAATTGCACTGACCCGCAACACATCGGCGGCATGCGCCACCAAAGCAGAAAAAGACAGGGCCAGACCAGCAGTCAGTGCCAGGGTTCGTTTGAGCATGGAAATCTCCGTTTCATGAGCGTCGCATTCTAAGCGCCACCGGGCGCGGTGTCGCGCGCGGGCGCTCAATCAGGTTAGACGAAACGGCCAGGTTATACGCAGCCGCGCCGTGAAAGGCCAGCGCGCTTGTCCGGCGATGTTTTGCTCCACATTTCCTGCAGCCCACTGCCGCTGTCACCACGAAAACACCTGTAGGAGCTGTCGAGTGAAACGAGGCTGCGATCTTTACATTTCGATTGAAGATCAAAAGATCGCAGCGTGCCGCAGCTCCTACACGGGGATTCTGGCAATCACCTTGATCTCGAACTGAAACCCGGCCAGCCAGGTCACGCCGACCGCGGTAATCGTCGGATAAGGCGCGCTGCCCCAGAATTCCGGGACCACTGCCCAGATGGTTTCGAAGGTCGCTTGCGGATCGATCATGAACACCGTGACGTCCACCGCATCGGCGAAGCTGCAACCGGCGGCATCGAGGATCGCATTGAGGTTGTTGAACGCCAGGCGTACCTGGTCCTGCAGATCCGGCTCGGGCGAACCGTCTTCACGGCTGCCGACTTGCCCGGAGACGAACAGAAAGCCATTGGAACGAATGGCCGGTGAATAGCGATGACGCTCATAAAGCGCATGGCGGGCAGGCGGGAAAACGACGTCGCGTTGGGTCATGGGTGTCTCCATCATTGTTTGGTGGTTGTTGATGGAGTGACTTTAGGGGCTTGCGCAGGGGGGATAAACGCGCAACCTTGGCGTTCACTGTTTGCATTTTCCAAACAATCAGAGGGCGCGAAGTGGACCGTTTCGATGCAATGCAGGCGTTCGCCCGGGTGGTCGAGGCGGGCAGTTTCACCAAGGCCGCCGAGACCTTGCACATGAGCAAGACCACGGTGACGCAGCTGGTGCAGCAGTTGGAGGCACGGCTGCGGGTCAAGTTGCTCAACCGCACCACGCGCAAGGTCAACGTTACGGCCGACGGTGCGATCTATTACGAGCGAGTGATCAAACTGTTGGCCGACATGGACGACGCTGAAACCAGTCTGTCCGGCGCTTCGGCATTGCCAAGAGGGCGCTTGCGCGTCGATGTGCCAAGCCCGTTGGCGAGGCTGATTCTGATGCCGGCGTTGCCTGAGTTTCACGCGCGTTATCCGGATATCCAGATCGACATGGGCGTCAGCGACCGCATCGTCGACATCATCGATGAGAACGTCGATTGCGTGGTGCGCGGCGGTGAACTGCTCGATCAGTCACTGATGGCCCGGCGGGTGGCCGACCTGCAGCTCGGGGTCTTCGCCGCGCCAACTTACCTGGCCCGCGCCGGCACGCCGCAGCATCCCCGCGAGCTGGAAGACTCCCATCATCGGGTGGTTGGATTTCTCTGGGCGCGCACCGGCAAACCCGTGCCTTACGCCTTGCGCAATGGCAGCGAACACCTGCAGATCAAGGGTCGCCACGTATTGGCCGTCGATGACGGTAACGCCTACCTTGCGGCAGGGCTGGCCGGCATGGGCGTGCTCTGGTTGCCCCGGTACATGTCGCACGCGCATCAGGCTCGGGGTGAGTTGGTGCCGCTGTTCGAGGACTGGCAACTCGAGCCGATGCCGCTCTATGTGGCGTACCCGCCGAACCGGCATATCAGCCAAAAGCTAAGGGTATTTATCGATTGGATCGTGGAATTGATGGCGCACCATGGCAATGGCCCAGAACTTGCTGAGCCGCGCTCCGGGACTGTCAAATAACTAACGAATAACGCCAACCATGACAGTCGCTTGCTCTGGATGCACCGCTATTCACTCAAGGAGCGTCACCCGTCATGAACATGTACATCGATATTGTCGGCGCGTGCAATTTAAGCTGCCCTTCGTGCCCGATGGGCAACTCGGAAAACGTCAACTTCAAGAAAGCCATGCAAGTCGACATGTTCCGCAAGATCGTCGAGAAGGCCCGCAACGAAGGTGTCGAGACGATCTTTCTGTACAACTGGACCGAGCCGTTGATCCACCCGCGAATCGGTGAGTTTGTCGAGATCATCAATGCCGCCGGTTTGCAGAGCGGTATCAGTTCCAACTTGAACCTGGCCAAGAACATGGAAACCGCCATGCTGGCCAATCCATGGTTCTTCCGTATTTCGTTGTCCGGGTTTTACCAGGAGACTTACCAACAGGGGCACGTGGGCGGCGACATTGAAGTGGTCAAGGCCAATATGATCAAACTGCATGAACTCAAACAGCAACATGGTTTGAGTACGCGGATCGAGGTGTACTACCACCGTTATCTGGACAACATGGAAGAAGAAGGGCTGATGCGCGAATTCGCCCAGCGTCTGGGTTTCGAGTTCTCGACCGGATATTCAGTGATGATGCCGCTGGAGAAAACGCTGGCGCTGATCGAACGCGATCCTTCGGTGACGGATACCGATCATGAAACCCTGAAAAGACTGGCGCTGCCGCCCTTCGACGATCTGGTCAATCTGGTCCGTCAGTATCCCAAGCAGGCGTGCTCGCTCAAGGATGACTGGCTGGTGCTCGACTGCAACGGCAATACCGTTTTGTGCTGTTCGGTTTTCAATCAGACCGAATACCAGGTCGGCAAGTATCTGGACATGCCTCTGGCGCACCTGACCGGCCTCAAGTCCACCCAGAAAAATTGCATCGACATGTGCAATCGTTGCGCAAAAAACGGCTTGCACATCTACTCGACCCAATCCAATCGGGGGCCGCTGGAAAGTCACGCCGTCAACCGCATTATCGACTTCCAGCGGCGCACGATCATGGGGCTGCCGGTCGAAAGCGAAAAGCTTGGAAGAGCCGGCGAAGTCAGTGCGGAGAACTTCGACGAAGCGCAATACCTGCAGATGAACCAGGACGTCAAAAACGCGATTTCCACCGGCGCGTTCACCAGTGGATATCAGCATTACGTGCTGTTCGGTCGTCTGGAAGGCCGGCTTGGTGCGGGCTATCTCACCGTGGTCTGACCGTGATCAGGTCCCGCCAGTTGGCTTGAAAGCCATTCGCTGAAGCATCGCGCCATCGGGTCATTCTCGCTGTCGCGATGGGTCAGCAGCGCCCAGTTCGGGCCGCGAATGGTTTGCTCCACCAGGGGCAGCAACAGTCCGTTTTGCTGCGCCTGTTGGCTGAGCAACTGACTGACCAGCGCGATCCCCAACCCTGCCGCAGCGGCATCGAGCAACAAGCCCGGATCGGAAAAATTCAGCCCCTGATCCTGCTGCCCGACATCGACCCCGGCTTCCACTGCCCAATGGCTCCAGTCCATTTCCCGCTCACCGTGGAGGGTGGTGCGCTGCGCGGCAGGCTGCGCCAAAACGCTTGGATGACACGCCGGAAACAGGCGGTCGGCATGCAGCACCTTGAAGCTGCATTCAGCCTGCGAGCTGATGTCGTCGCGCACTGCCAGATCGATGGTTTGCGTGGCCATGTCCGGCACTTCATCGGTGCTGTAGATCCACAGGTCCACCTCTGGATATCGAGCGCGAAAATCCGCCAGACGCGGCAACAACCAATGTCGGGCGAAGGCTGGCGTGGTGTTGAGCACCAGTTGATTGGGCTTCTGATATTGCCCCAGACGCCGGATGCCGACCGCCAGTTGCTGCAACATCGCCTGAGTGGTGCTGAGCAAATCGTGGCCGGCATCGGTCAGGGCGACGCTGCGTCCGCTGCGAAAAAACAGCGGCTGTTCGAGGTACGCCTCAAGGCTGCGGATCTGCTGGCTGATTGCCGATTGGGTGAGGTGCAACTCATCGGCCGCCTTGTGAAAACTGCCGAGGCGCGCCGCCGCTTCAAAGCCGCGCAGGGAGCTGAGCGGTGGCCAGTGTTTGAGCATATCGATAAGTTCCTCTAATCATTTCTGCGCAAAATCCATCGTTTGTTTGCCTGTTTGCGCGTCCGTAGCATGGTCTGCGTGAACACATTGGCTTAACTTGCGAGACATATCATGCAGCACAATGACAATAAAAGCAGCGCTTGGATGATGCCGGCGGAGTGGGCCACCCACGCTGCCACCTGGATGGTCTGGCCGCACAATCAGGCGCTGTGGGAATCGGGATGGCGTGTGACTTTGCCGCAGGTGCAAGAGGATTACGCCCGGGTCGCCAACGCCATCGCCCGTTTCGAGCCGGTGAAAATGGTCGTCGATCCGTCGGCGCTGGCGAGTGCCAAAGCGCTGTGCGGGCCGAACATCGAGCTGATCCCGCTGGCGGTCAACGACAGCTGGTGCCGCGACTCTGGCCCGAGCTTCGTCTGCCACCCGCAACAAGGGCTGGCCGGTGTCAGCTGGCGCTTCAACGCCTGGGGCGGCAAGTCGGCGCACGAGCTGGACGAAAGCCTGGCACGCCGGGCACTCAATCACCTGGGGCTGGAATGCTTTGGCACGCCGCTGAGCAACGAAGGCGGGGCGATTCACGTTGATGGCGAAGGCACGCTGATCACCACCGAGTCGGTGCTGCTCAACCCCAATCGCAACCCGGACATCGGCAAGGCTGAGATGGAAGAAATCTTCAGTCGCTTGCTCGGCGTGAAGAAAACCATTTGGTTGCCGGGCGATCCTGATTACGTCACCGGCGACATGACTGATGGCCACGTCGATGGCGTCTGCGCCTTCGCCCGTCCCGGCGTGTTGCTGGTGGATGCGACCCACGACCAAAGCTCGGTGTACGCCGAAGTGGTGCGCGAAAACCGCCGCGCACTGGAGCTGGCGACCGACGCTCAGGGGCGCAAGTTCGAGCTGATCGAACTCTACGAAGCCAGCGAAGCCGTCGATACCGAAGCCGAAGTGTTCTGCGCCTCGTACACCAATTTCTACATCGCCAATGGCGCGATCATCATGCCGGCCTACGGCATCGAGGCCGACGAAGCGGCGGCGAAAGTGCTGGCGCAGGCGTTCCCCGGACGCGAAGTGGTGCCGGTGCGCATCAATCATCTGGCCCATGGCGGCGGCGGGGTGCACTGCATCACCCAGCAGCAACCCGCCTGGCCAGTGGAGGGTTGAGCGATGAGCCATCTGACCATCGCCACCACCCAGATGTCGTGTACCTGGGACCTGCCGCGCAACCTCGATCAGGCCGAGCAACTGGTGCGTGAGGCCGCCGCGAAGGGCGCGCAGGTGATCCTGTTGCAGGAGCTGTTCGCCACCCCGTATTTCTGCATCGAACAGAGCCACAAACATCAGGCGCTGGCCGAAGAGTATCGCGACAGCCGCCTGCTGCAGCGTTTCGCCGCGCTGGCCAAAGAGCTGGGCGTGGTGCTGCCGCTGAGCTGGTTTGAAAAGGCTGGCAATGCCTACTTCAATTCGCTGAGCGTGGCCGACGCCGACGGGCGTCTGTCGGGGGTGTATCGCAAGACCCACATCCCCAACGCCATCGGCTATCAGGAGAAGGAATATTTCAGCCCCGGCGACAGCGGCTTCAAAGTCTGGGACACCGCGTTCGGCCGCCTCGGCGTGGGCATCTGCTGGGATCAATGGTTTCCCGAGACCGCGCGTTGTCTGGCGCTGATGGGCGCTGAAGTGTTGCTGTTCCCCACGGCCATCGGCTCTGAGCCGGGTTGCGTGGCGCTGGATTCTCGCGACCATTGGCAGATGACCATGCGCGGCCATGCCGCCGCCAATCTGCTGCCGGTGGTGGCGGCCAACCGGGTCGGGCGAGAAGTGGCGAGCACCGATCAGGCGCTGCAGATGAACTTCTACGGTTCGTCGTTCATCAGCGATCACAAGGGCAAGTTGCTGGCCGAAGCCGACCGCGACAGCACTGGCGTGCTGGTGCACAGCCTCGATCTCGACGCGATGCGCGAAGAGCGCCTGAGCTGGGGCATTTACCGCGACCGGCGCCCGGACATGTATGGCGCGCTGCTCAGTCAGGACGGCCACCACCTCCACGCACGCTGGACCACTCAAGGGGTTTGAACATGGCTTCGCACCACCAACGACCGCTCGGTGTTCTGGGCTTGACATTGATTTGCGTGATCCCGTCGCTGCATGCCGAGGACAAAACCCTGCGGCTGTACAACTGGGCCGATTATTTTGCCGAAGACACCCTGAGCCGCTTCACCGCCGAAACCGGGATCAAGGTGATCTACGACGTCATGGACGGCAGTGAAACCCTCGAAGCGAAGATGCTTTCAGGTGGCAGCGGCTATGACCTGATTTTCCCCGGCGACACCGTGGCCGAGCGCCTGATGCGTGCCGGCAGCCTGATGCCGCTGGATCAATCGAAGCTGACAGCGCTGGCCGACATCGAGCCCGGTCTGCAGAAACTGCGCAGCCATTACCAACATTCCAGCCAGGCCACCGTGCCCTACACCTGGGGCACCATCGGCCTGACTTACAACGCAGCGCAGATCAAACAGCGCATGGCCGATGCACCCGTCAATAGCCTGGACATGCTGTTCAAACCGGAGCTGGCGGCGAAGTTTGCCGACTGTGGCATTTCGTTGATCGACTCGCCGGACGAAGTGCTGGCAGTCGTGCTCAATTATCTGGGCCGAGACCCGCGCAGCGCGAAACCGGCGGATCTGGCGGCGGCCAGTGAGGTGCTGATGAAGCTGCGGCCGTACGTGCGCAAGTTTCAGTCGCAACCGGTGACCGATCTGGTCAACGGCAACCTGTGCCTGTCGCTGGGTTACAGCGGCGACATGACCCAGGCCCAGCGCACCTCGGACAGCGCTGGCAAGAGCACCCGCTTCGAGTACCGCATCCCGCGCGAAGGCACCACGGTGTGGATGGACACCATGGCGATTCCGGTCGATGCCCGGCATCCGGAATACGCCTACGCCTTCATCAACTTCGTGATGCGCCCGGAGAACATGGCGGCGATCAGTAATTTCACCGGTTACCCGACTTCCAACGCCAAGGCACGGGCCAGCGTCGACGCGGCGATGCGCAATAACCCGGACATCTACCTCGACGAGGCGACCTATGCTCGATTGATCCCGGGCAAGGACATTCCTCAGGCTGATATGCGCGCCCGCATGCGCACCTGGACCAAATTCAAAACCGCCACCCACCCATGATTCAACGGCCGGCGCCCGGTCGCCGGCCCCTTTCAGGAAAGCCCGTTATGTCGACGCGTCGTGAGTTCATCAAACAGGTATCGGTCGCTGCAGGTGTCAGCGCCGCGGTCATGGGCCTTGGCCTGGCCCCCGGCAAACTGCTGGCGGCCAGCGCGGGGGATTGGTTCATGCCCGACGAGGGCGACCCGCACGAGCGCGCCTTCATCGCGTTCGGCGCGCAGGATGCAATCTGGGAGGATTTCACCGCAGATGTGCAAGCCGCGCTGGGCCGCATCGCCCGCACCATTGCCCGTTATGAGCCGGTCACGGTGTTGTGTCGCAGTGGCGAACGCAGCCTCGCCGAAGAATATTGCGGCACCCGCAACGTCACCTACGTGACCGCCGCGCTCGACGACATCTGGATGCGTGACATCGGCGCCAATTTCGTCATCGACGACAAGGGCGGGCTTGGCGCCGTGGACTTCAATTTCAACGGTTGGGGCAACAAGCAGCGGCACAGCAAGGACGCGAAAATCGCCGCGCGAGTGGCCGCCGATGCACAGGCGACCTACCTGCGTAGCGAGCTGGTGGGCGAGGGTGGCGGCATCGAAGTCGACGGCCACGGCACCGGGATCATGACCGAGAGCAGCTGGATCAACAGCAATCGCAATCCCGGCTGGAGCAAGGCCGATGTCGAGGCCGAACTGAAGGAGCGTCTGGGCCTGCGCAAAATCATCTGGCTGCCGGGGATCAAGGGCAAGGACATCACCGACGCCCACGTTGATTTCTATGCGCGGTTCGTCAGGCCCGGCGTGGTGATCGTCAACCTCGACACCGATCCACAGTCCTACGATCACCAGGTGACGCTGGCGCACCTGGAAATTCTCAAGAAAGCCACCGACGCTGACGGTCGCCCGCTGCAGGTCCACACGATTTCGCCGCCACTCAAACCGCGCAAGAGCAAGTTCAACCAGAACAACCCGGATTTCGCCGCCGGTTACATCAACTACTTCGTGATCAACGGTGCGATTATCGCCCCGGAATTCGGCGACAAGGCAGCCGATCAGAAGGCTTACGACTTGTTGTCGAAGCTGTACCCGGAGCGCAAAGTCGAGCTGCTGAACATCGATGCGATCGCTGCCGGTGGCGGCGGGATTCACTGCGTGACCAGTCATCAGCCGCAAGCGTGATTGACTCTTTGGCCCATCAAGCCAACTATCGGCGCATAACAACATGACCGATGGGCCAGACCTTGATCGAACGACGTCAATTCAGCGGAGGCATGAAGGGCAAAAACCTCCGCTATCTGAATGAGCAAGCCGCCGAGACCCGCATCACCCGCACCGGTTTCCTGTTGCTGGAGCACTTTTCACTGCCGGCCTTCACCCAGACGCTGGACACGATTATCACCGCCAATCTGTTGCGCGCCGGACTGTTCAGCTCGCGTACGTTCGGGCTGGGCGAGGGAGAGGTGATCAGCGACCTGGGGTTGGTGATTCGCCCGGATGCGCGGATTGACGCCGCCAGCCTTGCGGATCTGGACTTGCTGGTGGTGTGTGGCGGTTACCGCACTGAGCTGAAGGCCAGCGAAGAGTTGATCAGCCTGCTGCGCACGGCAGCGGAACGCGGTGTCAGTCTGGCTGGATTGTGGAACGGTGCGTGGTTTCTCGGGCGGGCCGGCCTGCTCGATGGTTACCGTTGCGCGATTCATCCGGAACACCGTCCGGCGCTCACGGAAATTGCCAAGGCCACCCAGGTCAGCAGCGAACCTTATGTGATCGATCGCGACCGGCTCACGGCGTCGAGCCCGTCCGGCGCATTCCACATGGCGCTGGACTGGATCAAGGGCCTGCACGGCAAGGCGCTGGTCGAGGGTATCGAGGACATTCTGGCGTTCGAGGAGTCGCGCTATCGGCGGATCAAACCGGATGAAAACCTCTGCGTCAGCGCACCGTTGCGCGAGGTGGTCAAACTGATGGACGCCAACCTCGAAGAGCCGCTGGAGCTGGAGCAACTGGCGGTCTACGCCGGGCGCTCGCGGCGCCAGTTGGAGCGTTTGTTCAAGGAGCAGTTGGGCACCACGCCGCAACGCTATTACCTGGAATTGCGCATCACTGAAGCCCGGCGCCTGTTGCAGCACACCGAGCTGTCGCAGATGGAAGTGCTGGTGGCCTGTGGTTTCGTTTCGCCGAGCCATTTCAGCAAGTGCTACAGCGCGTTTTTCGGTTATCGACCGTCCAAGGAAAAACGCCTGGTCAAATAGACCGTGGCGTTTTCTGCCTTCGGTCTCAGAGGTGATCGGCGTCGATCACCGCCTGAGCAAACGCCTGCGGATCTTCCTGCGGCAGGTTGTGGCCGATGCCGGCGTTGATCAGGCGGAACTGGTACTTGCCGGTGAAACGCTTGGCGTAATCCTCGGGCGCCGGGTGCGGCGCGCCGTTGGCATCGCCCTCGAGGGTGATGGTCGGCACGCTGATGGTTGGGGCGCTGGCGAGTTTCTGTTCCAGCGCCGCGTATTGCGGTTCGCCCTGCACCAGGCCCAGACGCCAGCGGTAGTTGAACACGGTGATCGCGACGTGATCGGGGTTCTCCAGCGCTTTGGCGCTACGGTCGAACGTGGCGTCATCGAACGCCCACTTCGGCGAGGCGAGCTGCCAGATCAGTCTGGCGAAGTCGTGAGTGTTTTTCCGGTAGCCGTCACGACCACGTTCAGTGGCGAAGTAGAACTGATACCACCATTGCAATTCGGCCTTGGGCGGCAATGGATTCTGCCCGGCAGCCTGATTGCCGATCAGGTAGCCGCTGACCGAGACCAATGCCTTGACCCGCTCCGGCCACAACGCCGAAACGATGTCCGCCGAACGCGCGCCCCAGTCGTAACCACCGAGCACCGCTTGCTGGATATTCAGGGCATCCATGAAGTCGATCACGTCGCTGGCCAGCGCCGCAGGCTGCCCGTTGCGCAGTGTCTGATCGGAGAGGAAATGCGTGTCGCCATAACCGCGCGCATATGGCATCAACACCCGATAACCCTTGGCGGCCAGCAACGGCGCGACTTCGTCGTAACTGTGAATGTCGTACGGCCAACCGTGCAGCAGAATCACCACCGGCCCCTGCGCCGGACCGGTTTCGGCGTAGGCTACATCCAGCAGGCCGGCCTGCACATGCTTGAGCGGGCCGAACGGCGAGGGCGCGGCATAGCTGACGCCGGGGTTAGCGGGAGCCGGCTGCGCGGCGGCGGCCACTGGCATTTGCGTCGCCGCCAGCGCGCCGAACAGCGCCACGGCGAGGATGTTCATACGGTTGAGTGCTGCGTTTTTCATGTTGAAGTCTCCTTGGCAAACCTGTCGGGGGCAGGTGCGGGCTGAGCCCGGCAAACCTTGCAGGCATTGGAACGCCGGGACGTATCTGGCCCATGTCGAAAAAACGCGGTGATTCAAGTTCATGTATCGCCGGGGTGTCTGTACACACTGTGATACATAGCCAGTGTGCTTTGTATGGCCGTGTATTCAGCGTTGCGCACGATACATGGCGAGACCAAACCCGGGTTTTTCGACACATCGGCGCTACACCCGGCGGTCACAGTGCAGGCCTTCACACCACCACTGTCGAGAGGGCAACTGCATGCAACGCACACTGATTCTGGCCACTGTGGCCGCGCTGGTTTCATTCACCGGTCTGGTGCAAGCGGCGGACGCTCAGGCCATGAGCTGGCAACAGGGCCTGAGCCGTACCGAGCTGATGCGTCAGGACCTGGGTGACGCGGATCGCGAAGTGATCCAGGCGCGTATCGACTTCGACCCGGGCGTGACGGCGCCGCGGCATGCGCATCCGGGTGTCGAGGTGGCGCATGTGCTCAGCGGCACGCTGGAGTATCAACTGGAGGGGCGCCCGGCGGTCACGCTAAAGGCCGGCGACTCACTGTTCATCCCGGCAGGCGTGGCCCATGTGGCGAGGAACGTCGGCCAGGACCACGGCGTGGAACTGGCGACCTATGTGGTGAAAAAGGGCCAGCCGCTGCTGGAGCTGAAACCGTGATCGGGCTTATCTGGCGCGCAGCAACTTGCGGTAATCCACCGGCGAAATCCCGCGGGCCTGACGGAAGGAATGGCTGAAAGAACTGGCCTGCGAGTAACCCAGCATCAGGGCGATGTTCATGATGCTGGTCTCGGTGCGGCGCAGGTAATGGTCAGCCAGTTCCATGCGCATGGTTTCCAGCACCTGATTGAAGTTTTCCCCTTCCGCCGCCAGTTTGCGTTGCAAGGTGCGCGGCGAAATCGCCAGCTGCCGGGCCAGGCTTTTCAAACTGAAATCGCCGGTCGGCAACTGTTCGGTGAGCAAGGCACGCAAGCGGTCGGTCACGGAAAATGCCGGGTACGACAGACACAGCTGCCAGTCGGCCTCCAGCAGCATGCTGCGATGCATGCGCGGGTCGGCGCCCTGGATGCGTGACGAGAGGGTCGACTCGGCGAACACCAGCGCGTTGCTCCCGGCTTCGAACTGCACCGGACAACCAAAAAACGCTTCGTAGAGTGCCGGCTCGCCGAGCGCCGGATGCCTCATTCTGACCTCCAGCATCGGCGAGTTGCTGGCGATCAACCAGCGGCCGAACGCCGCCCAGCCGGCCATTAACGTTTCCTGATGCAGGGCGCAGTAAGGCTCCAGTTCATTGATGCGCTGATCTTCGAGGGTTACGCGGCCGTCGCCGATGACGATACGGGTCTGGCTGGACGGGCTGTCGTAAACGATCTTGCCGAACCGCAGAATCATGTTCAGCGACTCGCCGAGCGTCGCACTGGTCATCAGCACGTAACCCAGTACGCCGTAGGTGCCGGGGCGCACGGCGGCGCCGACCAGCAGACCGAAATGCGGCAAGTTGCTGCTGCGCGCCGCCAGTTCCAGCAAGGTCCGCAGTTGGCGCATGGGAATGCGCACAATCGAATCGGACAACTGCTCGCGTGAGAGTCCGGTCTGCTGCAACAGCCAGTCGCCATCGCAGCCGTGTTGCTCGGCGACATCAAGGACGTGGTTCACGAAAGCAGCGCTGGAAGTGGCGGGTCGCATGGGGGGAGGGGAAGTCCGGTCATCCGGTGATCTTGCTTTTCCGAAAGGTGAAGAAAGCGACGTCGCCAAGGCGCGCGGCGTCAGTAGACCCTACATGCGCCCGATCACCGGAATGCCGGTGCCGGTGACCGCAGACGCCTGTTCCGAAATCAGAAACAGAATGACCGCCGCCAGCTGCGCGGGTGTCACCCAGCGCTGGTGCTCGGCGTCGGGCATGGCCTCACGGTTTTGCGGGGTGTCGAGCACGCTCGGTAGCACGGCATTGACCGTGATGCTCATGTCCTTGAGCTCTTCGGCGAGGCTTTCGGTCAGGCGCAGTACGCTGGATTTCGACGCAGCGTAAGCGCCCATCCCCAGTCCGGCCCTGGCTGCCATGCTCGCGCCGATATTGACGATGCGCCCCGCCGAGGATTGCAGCAGCAACGGCAGCAGGGCTTTGCTGGCATTCAAGGCGGTTCGCAGATTCAGCGAGTAGAGCCGATCCCAAGCCTCTATCGCACCACCGAGCAATGGCTCCCACGCGTAACCGCCAGCGCCGTTTACCAATGCATCGAGGCGCCCGAAGTAGCGATTGATCTGGTGGGCGACTTCCTGGCAATCGGCAAAGGAAGTCAGATCGATGCCGGACAGGACCAGTCGGTTATGGGAACTGGGCAGCGTAATCGTCGCCTGATCGATCAGCACCAGATCCGCGCCCCGGGCGGCGGCCATGTCCGCCAGGGTCTCGCCGAGATTCCCCAGGGCGCCGGTAATCGCCACAACGCGCCGTGAGAGTGACTGAGTCATCAAGAGTCCTTTCCTTTTTAAGGGCGCATACTCTAATGATATCGGTCGCCCGTAGCATGCTTTTGGATGTCAACTTGTTGTGCAAAAGTGCCAATTTTTTTTGCTCGGCGAATCTTCGGGCAAGGGTCGTGAAACAGGCGTCAGAAAGTTGGCTTCTGCCGCGCTTCACCCGTCCAATCCTGAAAGCCTGGCGATGGTTTGGTCTGGCATGCTTGTCATCGTTTCCCCAGGCGCGATGGCTTTTCTGAAGTCTGCGGCGTGTTTTTTTGCGCCACCTATTCTGTTGCTGCAGCAAGCCCGTGCGACTTGTATCCTTGCCCGCGACAAGGACAAGCGGCTGTAGTCATCGAGTCGGTCGACCCGCCGCAGGAACGGAAACCGGATTTTCCCAAAGGTAGTGATGTGAAGCGTGATACCCGCCTGGTAGTGCTGTTGTTGTTGGTGATCGGCTGTTCCCTCGCGTCGCTGACAGTATGGAAAGTGTTGGCCTCTCGCGAGCGTGCGCTGGAGGAAGTCAACGTTCATGGCTTGAACCTGACCCAGGCGCTGGCGACGTATTCCGAAGGGATCGTGCGCCAGAGTTCGTTGCTGCTGCTCGGACTCGTCGAACGTCTGGAAACCGAAGGCAGTGGCCCCGCACAGATCCAGCGTCTGAGCGCACTGGTCAACCGTCAGGAACCGCTGATGCCGCAGCTTAGTGGCATCACCATCTACGACAATCAGGGCCGCTGGCTGATGTCGTCCAACCGACCGATTCCGGCCGGGGCCAACAGCCGTGATCGCGCCTACTTCATCCATCATCGCGACGATCCGAGCCGCGAGACCTTTATCGGTCCGCCGATCCAGAGCCGCTCCAATCAGGAGTGGGTGATTACCGTCAGCCGCCGTTTCAACGATGCGCACGGCGAGTTTGCCGGGGTGGTGGCGGTGACGCTGGGGGTCGAAAACTTTCTGCGCCTGTTCGGCAAGATCGATGTGGGGCAGGAGGGCGCCATCGGCTTGTCCTACACCGACGGCACGTTGCTGGTGCGCTATCCCTTCCGCGAGCAGGACATGGGGCGCAACTTTTCCAAGTCGCCGATCTATGCGAAGTATCTGGTCGATCGATCCGTCGGCACCGCGTCGTTTACCTCCAGCCTGGACGGCGTCGAGCGGCTTTACGCCTTCCGCAAGAGCGACCGGCTGCCGCTGATTACCACCGTCGCTCTCGGCAAGCGCGAGGCGCTCGCGGCGTGGCGCATGGAAGCCTGGTTGTCGGCTGTGGTGGTCACGGGATTGCTGGGGCTTACCGGGCTGATCGGCTGGTGCCTGATGCTGGATATCCGCCGGCGTACCAGGGCTGAAGAGCAACTGCGCGGCACGCAGCAACAGTTGCTCTCCTCCAATCGCCAGCTTGAGTTGCTGGCGATGAAGGATGCCCTGACCGGTCTGGCCAACCGGCGCTGCTTCGATGAGAGCCTCGCCATGGAAGCCCGGCGCGGCCAACGTGACGGCACGACGCTGGCGTTGCTGATGATCGATATCGATTACTTCAAGCTGTTCAACGATTCATTCGGGCATGTCGCCGGCGATGCTTGCCTGCAGAAGGTCGGCAGAATCCTCGAGGGTTGTGTAAGGCGTCCGTCGGATCTGTTGGCGCGTTATGGCGGAGAAGAAATGGCGGTGATCATGCCGGACACCGACGTTGCCGGTGCAACGGTCGTTGCGCAACTGATCCTTGATCGTCTGGCGCAAGCGCATATTGCGCACGCCTCCAGCCCGGTCGGGCGTGTGACCGTGAGCATCGGGATTGCGGCGGCGTCGGGGGCACGACTGGATCACCTGCCAGGTTTGATCGAGGTGGCCGACCAGGCGCTGTATAACGCCAAGACGTCGGGACGTAACCGGTTTGTACCGGCCGAGTGGTGACGGGGGCGAACAGGACGTTGTCAATCAGTGGCGTCGGGCGTATCCCGCAAAGTCTTTGGGCGTCATTCGATGACCGGAGGTTTCAAGGAGGAGCGCGCGACCACTGAGTCGTTAGACATGGAGCAACACAAGCGGTACCTCATTGAGCACGGCGAAGACCTTCCCGAAGTACGCAACTGGCAATGGACACCCCGCCAGACGCCATGAGCGGCTATTTGTGCTTCCAGTATTTCTGCATTTCAAGAAACAGAAACGACGCCGTCCAGGTTATGAGGACAAGGCCGGTCAAGGCCTCAAGCCCGGTCAGGTACTTGAGGTGGCCGACCGGCGAAATATCGCCGAAACCGATGGTTGTGTACGTCGTGAAGGAGAAGTACACGCAATCCATCAAAGAACCGTCGAAGTTGCCGGTCAGCTGTCCCCATTCGCCCGCACGGGACATCAGGAAATAAACCACGGCGAACGCCCAGACCTCGATGGCATGGGCCAACAGACTGCCCAACACACCGACAACGATTCTGAACCGGCTCCAGATTTTCAGGCGCGGCATCCAGTCATTCAGGCGCAGCAGGCACTCATAGTGGATCACTACTGCGATGATCACGACCAGGCTGTTGATCAGCGTGACGGCAAGCATTGGCCTGGCTCCAGGAAGACGAGCGTGTCACGCCAGCAGCAGATGGTCTTCGACCCTGCCGACGTCGGGCACTGACCAGGCCGCGCGCTCGGCATCGATTTCAGGCTGAAACTCGAGTTCTTCGAGAATATTTTTGCGCAGGTTCAAGTCGCTCATGGCGGTGTCCTCTTCCGGGCAGGTGTCGATCGGTCAAACGTGCCTGTTGTTGTTTTTCTACACCGCAGCGACGCGCGCGCATTGAGGTATATCAACAATGCCGGCCTCGCCCTCGCCCTCGCATTGGCTGATGGCGTCTGCAAGTCGGTGATTGTTTGACAAAGATCAGAGTGGTGACCGGATAACGCCAGATACTCGAATCATTACCTTTGCCGTCGTGAGCAATCGAGGGAACAACCATGAACAAGCGCTTGCCGATTGTCGTGCTGAGTGCGTTGTAGCTGGCAACAATCCCGAAGCAGCCATGAATCGGCGTATGGCTGAAGGCGTCGGCGTTCTCATCCACATTCAGGAGACGGCCATGCGAATCACTTTTCTGGGGGCGGCTGGCACCGTCACCGGCAGCAAATACCTGTTGGATCACCGCGACCGGCATGTGCTGATCGACTGCGGGCTGTTTCAGGGTTACAAGCAATTGCGCCTGCACAACTGGGATCCTTTCCAGCTGCCCGTGCGGGATCTCGACGCGATCGTGCTGACTCACGCTCATCTGGATCACAGTGGCTACCTGCCGGTGCTGGTGCGCAACGGCTACCGTGGCCCGATCTATGCCACCGCTGCGACCTGTGAGCTGGTGAAAATTCTGTTGCTCGACAGTGGGCGCCTGCAGGAAGAAGAGGCCGGGTTCGCCAACCGCCATGGTTTTTCCAGGCATGCGCCGGCGTTGCCGCTGTACACCGAGCAGGACGCCGAGCAGGCATTGAAACTGTTGCAGCCGGTGGAGCTGCATCATCGGGTCGAGATTGTTCCCGGCCTGAGCATCTTGCTGCGCGGTGCCGGACACATTCTGGGCGCGGCCACGGTCGAGGTGGTTGCCGACGGTGTCACGCTGGTCTGTTCCGGCGATCTGGGGCGGCCCAACGACCCGTTGATGCTTGCCCCCGAAACCATCGAACACACGGATTACCTGTTGATCGAGTCGACCTATGGTGACCGCCAGCACCCTGACGACGACCCCGAGCAACAACTGACCGACGTGATCAACCGCACGGCGTTGCGCCACGGCATTACCCTGGTACCGTCATTTGCGGTCGGTCGGGCGCAACTGCTGATGTATCACTTGTATCGCTTGAAGCAGAAACACGCGATTCCGGATCTGCCGATCTACCTCAACAGCCCGATGGCGACGGATGTCACGCGTCTGTATCAGCGTTTTAGCAGTGAGCACCGGTTGTCGCTGCAAGAATGCGAGGGAATGTGCCAAGGCACGCGTTTCATACGTTCGACCCAGGAGTCGATCGATCTCGATCATCAGCGCATTCCGGCCGTGATCATTGCCGCCAGCGGCATGGCCACCGGCGGACGGGTGCTGCACCACCTCAAGGCATTGGCGCCGAATCCGGTCAACTCGCTGCTGATGCCCGGTTTCCAGGCCGGCGGCACGCGGGGCGCACAGATCGTTGCCGGTGCGCCGTCAGTGCGTATCCACGGTCAGGAGGTGCCGATCCGCGCCGAAGTGGTACCGATGCAGACCCTGTCGGCGCATGCCGATGCCGATGAAATCATCCAGTGGCTGCGCGGTTTCAAACGTGCACCGAAACACACCTACGTGGTGCATGGCGAACCCAACGCCTCGGATGTTTTGCGGCGGCGTATCAGCCTGGAACTGGGCTGGTCGGTGTCAGTGCCGGAGTACCGGGACAGCGCCGAACTGGGTGCCGATGCGCCTTCAGCCGAACGGCAGGAGTGACAGCGTCAAATCCGCTGGTGACGATCTTGACCGTCCCGCATGGTTCATCCGACTGGAGAACATTCATGAGCCAATATCAAAGTCTGTTGCTGGTAATCAATCCGGCTCTGCGCCGCTCTCCGGCGATCAGCCATGCGGCTGCTCTGGCCAAGGCCAGCGGGGCGACCTTGCATATCGTGGCGCTGGTCAAGTCATTGGACATTCTCTGGTTGCTTGAAGAAGGCGACCGGGAAACAGCCCGGGCGAACTATTTGCAGGATCACCGCGACTGGCTCAAATATCAGGCCGGCAACCTGCGCGACAGAGGCATTGACGTGACAGTCGAAGTCGCCTGGTCGGATGACATGAAGCAAGAGATCCTCGACCTCGTCACCGAGATGATGCCCGACCTGCTGATCAAGCAAGTGCAGCATGAGTCGTTGCTCAAACGCGCCTTGTTCACCCCGCTGGACTGGCACCTGTTGCGTCATTGCCCGGTCCCGGTCTATCTGCTGGGCGGGGCAGGCCAGGCATTGCCACGCAAGATCGTGGCAGCGGTCGACGCCTCTGCAAGCGACCCGGTCAACGACCAATTGAACAAGCGCATCATCGATCAGGCCACGGCCATGGCGATCCAGTGTGACGCCGAGTTGCATCTGTTGTACGCCTACGACATTTCGCAGGAGTACCTGGAGGAACTGGGCGAAGGCTTGACGGTTTCAGAGCTGACCAAGGAACTGCGCAGAGAGTTCGAGAGCGCGTATATCGACCTGGCCAAGCGCTATGGAGTACCCGCCGAGCGCCGGCATTTCGTGGTCGGCCACCCGGTTGCCGCACTCAGTGAGTTCGCCGATGCACAGCATGTGGATGTGATCGTCATGGGCCGGGTGCAATACCATGGGCTGGACAAGCTGCTGGGCAGCACCACCGAACATATTCTTTATCAGGTGCCGTGCAATCTGTTGGCGGTCTGACAGCGACGTCTGCCCACGACAAATGCCGTGATGGACTTGTTGCGCTGATTTCAGTGTCGACCGGTGATTCACACTGCCAACAGGCAGTTGCCTGCCGGTTAGCCGTTCATTGACAAAAATCAGAGGCCGGCCGTGTTCACGCCAGATACTTCAGGGGTGGCCGGATTTTTCCCGGCGCAATGACCCAAGGAGAGTCATCATGAACAAGCGTTTATCTGTGGTTCTGCTCAGCGTCCTTTTGGCGATGAGCGCCGGGTGCAGCAATAAAAAGGCGCAGGAAATGGACACGCGAATCGACGCTGCCCAGAGCACTGCAAGCGCGGCACAATCCCGTGCCGACGCGGCTTACTCCAGGGCGGATCAGGCAGCCACTGCAGCCAGTCAGGCACAACGTACGGCCGATGAGGCCAATGAACGCGCCAGCCGGATGCTGGAAAAGGCCAGCCGCAAATAGTGAGTCCGTCCGGCCAGCGTTTGCAGTAGTTGTGCAAAGGGCGGCGGTAAAAAACCCTTGCCGGTTTCCCGGCAAGGGGTACGACAGCGCGAAACTTACTCGCCCTGATGATCAGGCTGCCGTTCGACCGTTTGATCTCGATGCTCTTGTGATCCATGGATGGAGCGCCAATCTCACACGCCAGAAATGAAACAGCCCTGAATATTCAGGGCTGTTTTTTAGTTATTCGAAAATACTTCATCCGTTCTTGCTGTAGCCGCTGCCGATGTCCGTCAGATTCGAATAAAAGATGCAGCCGATCAGCCTCGCGAACAGGCCTAACGTGTCCGCCAGATCCGGGTCGTCGAATATGACCGCCCTGGAGTCCAAGGCACACAGCGCACCCCACAGTTGTCCATCGGGAAGGAAAATGGGCGCGCCGGCGTAGCTTTCAATCAAATATTGCTTCACCACGGGACGCGTGGAAAACCTGCCATCGCGACTGATTTGTGGCACGAACAGCACTTGAGGGTCTCTGCGAAACTCACTGCACAGCGTGGTTTCCAGTTCCAGCGTGTCACCGGTGTGGATTCCAAGCTCGATCGGATCGTACGCGGAACAGACAATCCATTCCGTGTCGGTGAATTTGGCGATCGCCGCGAAGCGCGTCCCGGTCATGCGTGTGACCAGTTGCAGAATATTGGTAGTGGCTTCAATTTCAGCGATAGAGGAACGTTCCTCTGCGCTTAGCAACGCTCTGTGAATGGTGTCACTGAGAGGCATGCAGTGTGCTCCGGTCATGATTGTTCGAGCTGGCAACGGCTAAACGCGTTTGAAACTTCGCGTTGGATTCCCGGCAAAACGGATTCGTTCACTTGAAGGGTTCTGATGGCTACCATAATGAAGGATCGTTTGCGTGTGGCTTGAGGCGCCGTTTTCGGCGGCGTAGCCTTGAACACACATTTGTTCGATATCGCATTGAAGGCAAGGTGAGGAAGTGGAAGGCGTAGTGTTGAGCGAAAAGATGCAGCGTGAAGCTGATCGGCTGCTGGCGCAGATTGTCCGGGCAGATTCGATGATCATTGCGGTGAAGGCGGGGGCGCGTGCGGATGGCTTCGTGCTTGGGCTGGAAACCAGTGAGGTTTTGCGTGCCGGCGATGCTGAAAAGCTGTACGTCATTTTTGAAGCGGCTTTGGTGGAGCGTCTGAAAACGCTTTCACGGTCTTGAGCGGCTTGTCAGGCTTCAACTGTATTTTGCAGGCAGGTCAAGACCGGTGAGCCAAGCACCGCTGTCTGTCGAATCCAGTTGATTAGTGTTTGCGGTTTGTCTTGGTTAGTATCAAGCACGAAGCCGCCGCACCGCGAATGATTCTCTCCCGTCACCCCATTGAGGCATCCAATGCAGGCCAGTCGTGCCAATCTTGCCGATTTCGTTTATTTCCTGGCCATTGCTCGCCACCAGAGTTTCAGTCGCGCCGGGAAGGAAGTCGGTATCAGTGCTTCGGCGTTGAGCCATGCGATCAAGGGGCTTGAGTCGCGGTTGGGGGTCCGTCTGCTGAACCGAACGACGCGCAGTGTCACCTTGACCGCTGCGGGCGAGGAGCTGCACAGCGTCATCAGCAAACCCATGGATGAAATCGGTTTGGCGACGGAAGCGCTTAATCGCTTTCGCGATGAACCGATCGGACGTATTCGTCTGAATACCTTAAGCGATGCTGCCGACTTGTTACTGGGGCCCGTATTGCCGGTGCTCAATGATCGGTATCCGGAAATCCAGGTCGATCTGACGGTCACCAATCTCATCGTCGATGTGATCGGCGGCGGCCATGATGCCGGGATCCGCTATGGCGGAACGGTACCGGAAGACATGATCGCTCAGCGCTTGTCACCGGATATCCGCTGGGTGGTCGCGGGTAGCGCGGACTATCTTGAACGCTTCGGCGTTCCCCAACATCCGAACGACTTGATGCACCACCGTTGCCTGCGGATTCGGCTGGGCAATGGCGCCATGTACGATTGGGAGTTCGAGAAAGAAGGACAGCAGCTCTCCATTGCTGTCCCGGGGGGCATCACCATCGATGAAACTCGCGTCGGACTTTCACTGGCTCGTCAAGGCGCGGGCCTCATGTACGCCCCTGAGCCGGCGATGATGCCGCTGCTCGAAAGTGGTGAGGTGATCAGGGTGCTCGACGACTGGTCCAGCACAGGTTCCGGGTTTCACATGTACTATCCCAGTCACCGTCAATTGCCGGTAGGGCTGCGTCTGTTGATTGACTTGATCCGTGAGCTTCAGCCCATCGGCGATTACCAGGCGTAAGCCCGTGACGCGTTGCCTGCTTCCGGCCTGATACCCGCGAGGTGTCGCGGCGGGCATCGATGCGCCCACGCCTGAGCTCGGCGCAACGTTTCAGTGTTGTGTGCCAAGCAATGCCTGGTACTGCGCGTCGGTCACCGGTTCCAGCCACTCGACGTTCTTGCCGTCCCGAGCTTCCTGAATGGCAATGTGGGTCATGCCGTTCGTGGATGTGGCGCCGTGCCAGTGCTTCACGCCCGGTGGTGTCCAGACCACATCACCCGGTTTGATGACGATCTTCTCGCCCCTGGCTTGTTGTATCCAGCCTGTGCCTGAGGTGACCACCAGCGTCTGGCCCAGAGGATGGGTATGCCAGACCGAGCGTGCGCCGGGCTGAAACGTCACTGCGCCTGCCGAAACAGTCGAGGGTGCCTGCGCTGCAAACAGTGGATCGATGCGCGCGTTGCCAACGAAGTTGCCGGGCGCCCCGGTGATGGATGCTTGTTCGCCATTTCTGACCACGCTCATAGTCTCGTCGGCAGGCAGTTCGGCAGCATGGCTTGCGAACGCAGGCATCAAGGTCATTGCCAGCATGGGTAAGGCGACACGTGTTTTCATCGGCAGATTCCTGTTGATTGAAGAAATGCGCCTCCACGCTAGTGCACCAACTTCCGCGCGACTACCGGGAAAAACCTGCATGAAACGATGAGCAGCGCTCACTAATCGTCTATTTCATCGCACTCGGTGTTTTGTCACGGCGATCTCGCCTTTCTTCACGATTGATGAGTATTGCTCATCGGAACATCCCACTCAGGGCCGGTATTCAGCTCTCCGAGCGTCGATTACCTTGGTTGCATCAAACAATGTCTGCTCAGTGCGTTATGAGGCTATTGCTCATAAACATTCTGCGCAGTTGCAAAGTGAGGAACATTCGATGAGTTTTTCGTTCGAGAACAAGGTCGCCCTGGTGACCGGCGCGGCTTCCGGTATCGGTCTGGCCACCGCGCAGGCGTTCGCACGGGCCGGCGCTGCCGTAGCGTTGGCGGATATCGATGGCGGCGCTGCACAGGCAGCGGCGCAGGCCTTGATAGCTGCAGGACATCGCGCTATCGGCATTCGCTGCGACGTGGCGGACGTCGGTCAGGTTCAAGCCATGGTCAAGGAAACGGTCGCGACATTCGGTCGTCTGGACGCTGCGTTCAACAACGCCGGTATTCAGAACCTGTTAGCTGAGACAGCCGACGTCACGGTCGAGGATTACGATCGGGTCATGTCGGTCAATTTGCGCGGCGTCTGGGCGTGTATGAAATTCGAACTCGAACATATGCGCCGCCAGGGCGGCGGAACGATCGTCAACTGCTCGTCTTTGGGCGGTCTGATCGGAGGTGCCGAGCGGGGCAACTATCACGCGGCCAAGCACGGTGTCCTCGGCCTGACCAAAAGCGCAGCGCTGGAGTATGCCGCACGCAACATCCGCGTCAATGCGGTGTGCCCTGGCTTGATCTGGACGCCGATGGCCGAGCGGATGGTCGAAGCGGGGCAGGGTGAAGCGCTGGCAGGCATGACCAAGGCTATCCCCATGGGACGTCACGGCAAGCCGGAAGAAATCGCTGACGCTGTGCTTTGGCTGAGCAGCTCGACCTCAAGCTACGTCACGGGGCAGTCCATCTCGGTGGATGGTGGTTTTGTCATGCGCTGAGGCGCGTCCACCGAAGTATCGGTAGGTCGAAACATACGGCCTGACGATCGGCCAACCGCAGGCTCTGTCGGTAATCACTTAAAGGAGTAAGCCATGCCGCCATCGAACACTTCCCGGTTAACCGCCACGCTGCTGATTGTCCTTGGCTCCTTTATCTTGCTCATCGGACTTTCGCTGCTAGCGGGTGGTTTTTATCTCGTTGCGCTGGGCGGCTCGTGGTACTTCGCCCTGGCAGGTGCAGGATTGGCCATCAGTGGTGTGTTGATGCTGCGTCGACGTCGATCCGGAGCACTGGCGTACCTGCTGGTGTTCGCCGGCTCTGTCTGCTGGTCGGTTCTGGATGTGGGGTTGACGTTCTGGCCGCTGTTTTCGCGCCTCTTCGCGCTGGCTGTCATCAGCGTACCGGTGCTGGTGGCGATCCCGTATTTGCGCAGTCGCCAGCGTGGCACACTGGCGCGGCTGGCTTGCGTGGCGGCTGCGGGCATGGTCGTGGGGCTGTGCGCAACGCTCTACGCAGCCTTGCAACCGCAACCCATTCTGACCGCCGAGAGGATGCCGGCGCCTGTACCGGGGAAAGCGGTCGGCACAGTCGAACCCACGACCGACTGGCGTTATTTCGGTCATACACCTTCAGGAACACGACATGCCGTGAGCGATCAGATAACGCCGCAGAACGTGTCGAATCTGACGCTTGCCTGGACATATCGCACAGGTGAAATACCCAAAGGTGCGCAAGGGCATGTGGTGACCCCCCTTCACGTCAATGGCGTGCTCTACGGTTGTACGCAGTCGAGCCAGTTGTTCGCCCTGGACGCGGATACCGGCAAAGAGATTTGGCATCACGACCCCAAAACCCAGGCAAACAATGTTTACCCGCGTTGCCGAGGCGTGGGCTATTACGAAGAAGCCCACGAGCTGGCCGCCTCAAACAACGCTGTTGCAGCGCAGCCCTGTTTGCGGCGAATCATCGCGACCACGGTTGACGCACGGTTGATTGCAGTAGACGCGCAGACTGGCCAGGCGTGCAGCGATTTTGGTCAGCATGGCAGCGTAAGCCTGCGTATCGGCGTGGGCGATACAGATCAGGATTTGTACTTTCCGACGGCCGCACCGACGGTTGTGCGTGATCTGGTAGTGGTCGGTGGGCTGGTGTGGGACAACCAGAAAACAGGTGAACCGTCTGGCGTGGTCCGCGCCTTCAATGTGCGCTCGGGGGCATTGGTGTGGGCCTGGGATCTGGGCAATCCGGCGATTACCCGCGAGCCTCCCGAGGGGCAGACTTACACCGCAGGTACGCCGAATGTCTGGTCGACACCGGCCTTTGACGATGCGCTTGGACTCATCTACTTGCCCACCGGCAATGCCACTCCGGATTTTTGGGGCGGTCATCGCTCCGAGGCCGATGATCGCTACTCGTCTTCCGTCGTCGCACTCGACATCGCGACTGGCCTCGAGCGCTGGCGCTTCCAGACGGTTCACCACGATCTCTGGGATTACGATGTACCTTCGCAACCAGCGCTTTACGATGTTCCTGATGGCCATGGAGGAACGCTCCCGGCACTGATTCAGACCACCAAGCGTGGCCAGATCTTCATGCTTGACCGGCGTAACGGAAATCCAATTGCGACAGTCGAAGAACACCCTGTTCCTCAAGGTGGTGTGGCGGATGAGCGAATTTCTGCGACTCAACCCTATTCGACCGGAATGCCCGCCATCGGCACTGAGCCGCTCAGCGAAAAGCGCATGTGGGGGCTTACGCCGCTGGACCAATTGATATGCCGGATCGACTTTCGCAAGGCTAGATATGAAGGTGAGTTCACGCCGCCGAGCGAGCACCTGACGCTCCAGTACCCAAGCTGGTTGGGCGGCATGAACTGGGGATCGGTGTCCATTGCGGAAAACCTCGGCTACATGATCGTCAATGACACCCGGGTAGCCATCTGGAACCGAATGATCCCCCGTGCCGCTTATGACGCGAAAACCCTTAGTGGCGGCGGCCATGAAGGGAACGCTCCGCAGGCGGGGACACCGTGGGGTATCGAGCAAGGCCGCTTCCTGTCGCCGTTGGGTATTCCGTGCCAGGAGCCGCCTTTCGGCACCATCAGTGCAATCGACCTGGCGACTCGAAAGGTGGCTTGGTCGATGCCCCTGGGGACCACCGAGCAAACGGGTCCGCTGGGCATTGCCACGCACTTGCCGATGCCGATTGGCATGCCCACTCGGGGCGGTCCGGTGACTACATCAAGCGGCCTCGTGTTCATGGCCGGCACTCAGGACTTTTACCTCCGTGCCCTTGATGTTCGCACCGGCAAAGAGCTGTGGAAGGGCCGTCTGCCTGTCGGAGCCGAAGCGACTCCAATGACTTATGTTTCCCCATACACCGGCAGACAATTTTTGGTCATCAGTGCCGGCGGTAACTCGGCGACGACGCAAAAGGGGGACTATGTGATGGCCTTTGCGTTACCTGAGCACGGCGTGCAGTAACTCCGCATGCCTGCTTATGGAAAACACAAGCACGACTCAATTGATGAAAGGCGTGCCACTGACTGGACAACGCCTGCGCGTGAGGGGATTGACAGATCTTCCGATCAGAAATGATTGATGCAGCCACCGGAAGTTGTGTCTGCTGCGTGGACTCACTGTGGTACGACACGGCGAAAAAAGCCCGCGAGAGAGGCGGGCTTCAAGGGGGGCTTCAGAGGCAGTCGGACTTGCCTATCTGAAAATTGACGATCGGTGAACTGGTTGAATCTTTGTAGAGGAGGTCAATGGAAAGACCCGATTTCACGAACTGTCCCAAACCTTTTTCATTACAGAATGCAGAAGCTGCAATCGCTCTTGCATCCTTGGTGAATTCATCAGAATCGATTTCGTCTTTGGTAACTTTTGTGAGTGTGTAAGAGATACGCATGACCTCATCGCTGTAGGTCACAGAATCGACGCGAGTTGAGTCATCAGATACTTTTCCGGACAGCGCACTCATGATGAGCGTGAGCCCTTTGAGTTGGCGCTCCCGCTCCTGCTTTTTCTCTTCCTGGCCAGATTTTGCGTGCCATACCTGTACCAGGATAAAGAGCAAAGTCATAGCCGAAAAAAATAGGATGATTCCGCGATTCTGTTTCAATTGAGAGTACCGTAGCAAAAGGCCATTACTCATTTGAACATGCCGATCGCACCATCTCAAGTTGGAGAGGTTTCATCATTGATGACCCAAAAATTTCGACGGCATCGATCCGCTGCGCTGACTGCCTTTACGCGTTGAAGAAATTGCACTCGGGTCAGTCGGGGGAAGGCGCAGCGCGAAAAAAGTGGGCGGGTGATAGAGTCTTGGCCCGAGCCGCTGGCAATGAGCATAGTCATTCTACGATGCAGATCCAGCGCTGGTGCTGCCGGTATGGCGCGCGAGTGAAGTGAACATCTGAAACCAGATTCATGCCTCGCCCCTGGAGCGCTTGGGCCAGTTGTACGAGTGTCTCTGCTTGGATAGTCATTGCTGTCACCTCGTCAGATTTACTGCGTTCATAATTCTTGACCGAGAGGGCAATTGGCTAATTCAATTTTTTTACAAGTGTCATTGGAGATGCACGGGAATGTCGACCCTTACCAAGACGGGATAACGATTGCGCGGCGAGAGGTCGATAAGTGGGATCGGGTCTGAACCCAGTCGCGGCGATCTCTTCAAGTCAAGCTGCTGCGAACACCGCACCTTCGTGACCAATGGTGGCACACTTTGATGGCACTATCGTGTCAATTCGGTTATGTTTCCGTTCGGCAAGACGCCGAATGGAGAACGAAATGGCCGTTATTCGCGAAGATGCACTGCAAGACGCATTAATTTCCGTGCTGATTGCGTCGGAAAATCAGGGAGTCAATCTTGAACAGTTGATCACGCGCGCCCTGTCCATGACGGCGGACTATCCGCACGATTCGTCAGGTGTCGGAGCGGTGCCTACACGAGCGAGCATTGAGTTGCAGAATGCTTATCGCGCAGTTTTGCTGGGCAGACGAACGATTTCTAAAGAAGCCTGATCGGGTTTCGGATTGGCTCGAAGATTTCGTCTTCTGGTTCACCGGGGTGCTTCGCCAAGTGCTGCAACCCGGTAGCGCTCAACCGTCGCAACACCTTTTCGCATGGCTTGTAAGGTGTCTTGGCACCGCACAGCATCCAGGCTTGCGTTTCGAAGTCGGAGACGATCCGATTTCTCAGGATCTTCTGCTACACCTCTTGCTTGTTCGTGGGCCTTCATGACTTGTTTGAGGGCTTAAACACTCTGGCCATCTCAACCGCAAACTTCTCGACTCCCGATACAGCGCCTTTTGCTGCTGATTTCTCGCATTTTCTCTCTGCTGGATGGCTATTGCCCTCGGATACTGTTCCTCGCCCGGTGCTGTTGCGCTGCCGGGCCATAGCTGCAGAGAGACTGCGCTTAATGGAAAGCGACTTTCATCTGAAGTGGGATTTTTGCAGCCAACCTAGTTAGTCGTGACAGTCGGTAAACGGTCGATAGCTGTCACTCCTGACCGTCCACATGCGGCCAGAATCTGACATTGCCGGCGAGAACCCACATGTCTATGAAAAGGGCAGTGGGGCAGCCATTCGTCAGCAGGACGAAAAGCCCCTCCTTGACAGGCAAGTTATCTGGGCAAATACTCGCCGCACGATTCATATAGATGACTAGATAACAAGGTGAATAAAGTCGATGAATTCTTTATCCAGTGATGCCCGACTCCCGCTGTATCAACGCCTGCGTGACCAATTGGCTGAGCAGATCGCCAATAATCGCTGGCGTCCGGGGGAGGCGATCCCTACTGAAGCGGCGCTGTCTGCGGAATACCAACTGTCCACCGGCACGGTGCGCAAGGCGATTGATGCGTTGGTCAGTGAGGGCATTCTGGAGCGTCAGCAAGGGCGAGGGACGTTCATTCGCCGGGCGCAGTTTCAATCCTCATTGTTTCGTTTCTTCCGATTCCAGACTATTTCCGGTGAGCGCCAGGTCCCGGAGAGTCGCATCCTCTCGATCGAGCCCGTTGCCGCACCGTCGGCCGTAGCGCAAGCACTGGGGTTGCCCGCCGATGCGCCGGTCATTCGTATTGTCCGTGTGCGTCTGCTCGATGTTAAGCCGGTGCTCGCCGAAGAAATCTGGTTGCCCCGCCAGCGGTTTCAGGCGCTGCTGGAGATCGACCTCGGTCGCGAAGGGCCGCTGCTGTATCCGATCTACGAAGAAGTGTGCGGACAGGTTGTTGCATCGGCCGAAGAAACGCTGACCGCTGAATCGGTGAATGACGTGCATGCCCGATTGCTCCAGGTAGCGGTCAACAGTCCGGTGATCGTGATCGAGCGTCTGGCCCGCGATTACGCGGGGAGCCCGCTGGAATGGCGTCGCTCGCGCGGTCACGCGGAGCACTTTCGCTACAGCGTGGATATTCGCTGACGCTTGCCTGCGTAGCGGAGCGTTCTGCGGCGGCTAGATCGCCGCCCGATTTCTGTTTGTTTGCCAAAGCTGACCCTGTCGCGGTGCGGTTGGCTGTCGGCTGCCTTGCGTAACACCTATAAGGATAAGAATCATGTTCAGCTGGTATCGCCAAGTCACTCCTCGGGAGCGCAAAACGTTTTGGGCCTGCTTCGGCGGATGGTCGCTCGACGCGTTGGAAGTTCAAATGTTCGGTCTGGCGATTCCGGTGCTGATCGCCGCTTTCGCACTGACAAAGGGCGATGCCGGATTGATCAGCGGCGTTACCCTCGTCACCTCGGCACTCGGTGGCTGGGTGGGTGGGACGTTGTCTGACCGCTATGGTCGTGTGCGCACGTTGCAGTTGATGATTGTGTGGTTCTCGTTCTTCACCTTTCTCTCGGCCTTCGTCACGGGCTTCAATCAGCTGTTGGTGGTCAAGGCGCTGCAGGGTTTCGGGATTGGCGGGGAGTGGGCGGCCGGTGCGGTGCTGATGGCCGAGACGATCAATCCGCACTATCGCGGCAAGGTCATGGGTACTGTGCAAAGTGCCTGGGCGGTGGGTTGGGGCCTGGCGGTCGGGGTGTTCACGCTGATCTATACCTGGGTGCCACAGGACATGGCCTGGCGTGTGATGTTCCTTGTCGGGTTGCTGCCGTCGTTCCTGATCATCTGGGTACGTCGTAACGTTGAGGAGCCGGACAGCTTCCAGCGTCTGCAAAAAGACAACGCCATCCCACAGAGTTTCTTCAAGTCGCTCGCCGGCATTTTTCGCCCGGAACTGATTCGCGTGACCCTGTTTGGCGGGCTGCTGGGACTGGGCGCGCACGGTGGCTATCACGCGGTAATGACCTGGTTGCCGACCTTCCTCAAGACCGAGCGCAATCTCTCTGTGCTGAACTCGGGCGCGTATCTGGCGGTGATCATCTTCGCCTTCTGGTGTGGTTGTGTGACCAGCGGCTATTTGATCGATCGCATTGGCCGTCGTAAAAACATTCTGCTGTTTGCCTTGTGCTGCGTGGTCACGGTGCAGTGCTACGTATTTTTGCCGCTGACCAATACGCAGATGCTGTTCCTGGGGTTCCCGTTGGGGTTCTTCGCCGCCGGTATTCCGGCCAGTCTGGGAGCGCTCTTCAACGAACTTTACCCTGCCGATGTACGTGGCGCCGGCGTTGGCTTTTGCTACAACTTTGGCCGGGTGCTGTCCGCTGTATTTCCATTCCTGGTCGGGCACATGAGTGACTCCATGTCGCTGGGTTCGGCGATTGGTATCGATGCCGGGATCGCCTACGGCGTGGCGGTGCTTGCCGCACTTTGCCTGCCTGAAACCCGGGGCAGGAACCTTGAAGCCAATGCCACCTCCGTTTCGGCCGGTATCAACGGCAATCAACGCGCTCGGGCGTGATGATCCTAACCTTCAGTAGATAAAACCCATGTCAGATACCCGCTCCAAGTCGATCACCGGCATCGACTCCCATGCCCATGTGTTCGACCGTGATCTGCATCTGATCGGTGCACGGCGCTACACCCCTGAGTACGACGCTACGCTTGGCCAGTACCTTGAGCATTTGCAAACGCATGGTCTGAGTCACGGTGTATTGGTGCAACCCAGTTTCCTTGGCACCGACAATAGCTACCTGTTGGCGGCGTTGAAGCAAGCACCGCGGCAGTTGCGCGGTGTGGTGGTGCTGGAGCCAAGCGTCAGTCGTTCTACTTTGAATGACATGGCTCGACTGGGCGTGGTCGGCGTGCGCCTGAACCTGATCGGCAAGGCGTTACCTGATTTTCGTGACAGTGCCTGGCAAGGGTTTTTCAGCGATATCGCTGATCTCGACTGGCATGTCGAGTTGCACCGGGAAGTCAGGGATCTGCCGGGTCTGATCCAGCAATTGACGCCGTTCGGCGTGAAGTTGGTGATCGATCACTTTGGGCGGCCGGACGCGAATGCGGGTCTCGATCAGCCCGGGTTTGGCGAGTTGCTTGAGGCCGGATCTAAAAGTCCGATCTGGATCAAGGTATCGGGAATCTATCGTTTGGGAGGTACGCCACAACAGAACATTGATTTCGCTCGAAGGGCATTACCGTTGCTGGAACAAAGCTTCGGCCTGCATCAGTTGGTATGGGGCAGTGACTGGCCGCATACGCAGCATGAGCAAAGCATCGGTTTCGCCACCGTCGTCGACCAGTTGCAAGCCTTGGAACTTTCGGCGCAAGCCAGCGACTCGCTGCTGGTGCAAGCGCCTCGAAGGTTATTCGGTTTTTAGAAAGTCGAACGCTGAAACTCAGCCGTTGCAGATGCCATTCATCTCACCCACTTACAAGAATTTGGGCACCAGCCCAACCGAGAACCTTTCATGACTCCCTTAGATATAGATCTGTTACTGACCGCATTGATCAGCGTCCTGGTGCTGGTAGCGCTGATCGTCTCGCGCCTCAAAATGCACCCGCTGCTGGCTTTGCTGGTAGTTTCCGTCGGCGTAGGCTTTGCAACCGGTATGGAGCCAGATGGCATCGTCTCCCACTTGGTCACCGGCGCCGGCAAAACATTGGGGGCAGTGGGGGTGGTCATCGCGCTGGGGGCGATGCTCGGCAAAATTCTTGCTGACGCCGGCGTCACCGAGCAGATTGCTGCGGTCATCCTCAAGCGCACAACGGATCGGATGATTCCGTGGGCGATGATGATGGTCGCGTTTGTAATTGGCATTCCGATGTTTTTCGAGGTCGGCCTGGTGATCATGCTGCCGCTGATTTTCAGCGTGGCGCGCAAGCTGGAAAGTCAGGCGCGCTTCAAGGGGTCAGCGTATGTCTATGTGGGCGTTCCGGTGATTGCCGCACTGGCCGCCATGCACGGCATGGTTCCGCCGCACCCTGGCCCGTTGACGGCCATTGCCGCGCTGAAAACCTCGGTCGGTCCGACCATGCTCTATGGTTTCCTGGCGGCTATTCCGGCCATGATTTTAGGCGGCCCATTGTATGGCGCATTCATTTCCCCGCGCATGAGCACTCGGCCCGATCAGGTGTTGCTGGATCAGTTCACCCTGGCTGAAAAAGCCGACGATAAACCAAGCCCCAGCGTATACCTTGGCGTGCTGGCAGCCTTGCTGCCGGCGATCCTGATGCTGATCCATGCCGTCGCCGAGATGGTATTGGCCAAGGACAATGCGCTGCTGAAAATGGCCGGTTTCCTCGGCAATCCGCTGATAGCGATGTTGCTGGGCGTGCTGTTCGCCGGGGCCAGTCTGGTACTCGCGCGCGGCGGCGATGCGGAGCAATTGCGTGAGTCGCTGGGCAAGAGCCTCAAGCCAATCGCCTCGATCATCATGATCATCGCCGGCGGCGGTGCCTTTCAGGAACTGCTGACCAGCGCCAAGGTGGGCGATGCGATTGTGCACCTGACTCAGCAGTCGGCGTTCCCTCCGCTGATCCTCGGTTGGTTGATCGCCATGTTGCTTTCGGTATCGACCGGTTCTGCCACGGTAGGTATCGTGGGGGCTGCCGGCTTGCTGGCACCGCTTGCCGGTGCTGATCCCAGCCTCAACCTGCCGCTGCTGGCCTTGTCCATTGGCTGCGGCTCGTTGTTCTTCAACTACGCCAACCATGCAGGTTTCTGGATGGTGAAGGAATCCTTCGGCATGACGATGGGCGAAGCCACCAAGACTATTTCGGTGGTGCAATCGATCGTCGCCGTGGTCGGTTTGATTGTGGTGTTGCTGTTGAACGTAGTCGTGTAATGACCTGAGGCGGCGTCAAATCAGGACGCCGCCATCTGTGAGACCCCTTATTGGCCGTCGATCAGACGCGGCAGTTGCAGCGGATTGGACTCGCGCAGTGCCTCACCGACCAGTTGAATCCACAGCCGAAAGTTGCCTGTCGAAGACAGCCACATCTCCCATCATTTCAAGGTCGAACAAGTGATGTCGGAAGACGACGGGCGAGCGGTGGACGTTCCGGCCTTCGAGGATCTTCGCGGCCACCAATATCAACCAGGCCTCAACCTTGCGGCGGATGAAGCGCTTCACGCCGCCACCTGCGTCGGCTGTTCTTGGCGCAGCGCTTGGTCACTGCGACGAACTCCAGACCTGACTGCCGAGCAGTACTCCTTGCGCGCCTGGGTGAGCTTTCTGTGTAGGGACTCATAGGCATACATGGCGAGCCGAAAGTTTGGGATCGCGACTGGAAGGAGGTGTGGAATTTCCTGCGTGAAGCTATTTCAGAAGTGGATGTTCAGGCGTTAAAGCCTGTGTGGCAGGTCATCTTTGATGAAAATTCTGAAGATGCGGCATAAAGGTATTTCTATGTTGGGATTTGTAAGGTAGTTTTCCCATGGTGCAAAAGTAACGCGAAACGCACATAGACATTCAAGCCCGGCCAATCGCCGGTTTTTTTGCTGAGGTGATATGGATACTGCCGGCCACGAGCTCGACCAAATCTACTTCGTGACACTTTACCTTCCCGGTTTCTTTTCGTTTGTATTAGTCATCGCCTTAGCAGTGCTTCGGAGGCAGTTTCTCGTCATACCGCAATGGAAAGCTTTTGCGCTTTTTACGATAGGGTTGCTGATGATCGGCGGTGCGTTACCAGTATGGCGGGCACTCTTTCCTGAGCCATGCCTCTACTATCCTTTTAAGCCATTGAGCCCTTGTTGGATGGAGCCATCAGCAGCATTTCAGATGGGACTATTTGGCGGGGTTGTCGGTGCGCTAATAGCGCTGGTAGTACTCAAGGTTTCGCGAGTAGCCGCCAGGAAAATAAGTAGTGTCAGGTAACAGAAAACCCGCCCACTGCGGGTTTTTTTATGCCTCGAATTCACCTGTAGCCAGGGCAGCACTCGGGAATGGCTGGACATCGATAGCCGGATAGTGCGACGTACGGAATCAACACCGGCAGCCCGCGTACCCTGACCTCAAACTTGCTTTCGGGGTGGGGCGAGATTTAAAGCTGGAGACGCTGAGCATGAATCCTGCTCGGCGCCTCCTAGATCATTTTTTTGGATCAGAGTGCCGAATTGGTATCGAGCATTGCCTTTTTCGCAGCCTCGAAGTTTTCTGAAGAGAACTTGACGACGTCGCCGCCCTCAATCACTACGGTTGCTGGGCCGCCGAGGATTGCATTAGCCAAGAAGGCTTTTCCTTTTTCAGTCTCCGGAGACAGAACTCTTTTCCCACCGAGGCAGGCTTGAACGAACTTCACATTGGTTCCGTTTATTTGAAAAGGGCCTGCGGGTCTAGGATTAGAGTTTTCCCCTTTTTCACAAAATGCCCCCGACAAGTCCACCAAATTCATGACCACGTGTTCGCCTTCAAACAAGCTTGCCATCGCAAGCAACGGTTGCTCTCCGGCCGGGTCGAGAACGTACATCGTTGAGGTGAACTGCCGCCACTCGTTTGCTTGGGCGGTAAAAGACAGGGCAGATGCAAGTGCAAAGGCGAAGAGCTTGCGCATTTATAACTCCATTCTTGAAAGCATTGGTTGTTTCCGGCGCTTTCCAAAGCGCTCGATCAGCAGTGGGCTGATGGCGACGTAATATTACACGTGCTCTGCAGATTGGTCATAAGTTAAGTCGTCCGAGTGAAGGCAGGCCAAAGACTGCTATAAATTTCAGTTGATTTTCGATTTTTTCGTGCAAAGAGTGTCGCGAAGACGAGTTTTTCGTGTTAAGGAAGTCAACGAGCCTCGGCATTTGCCGGGGCTTTTTCGTTTCCGGCTCCCCACACCCATTCTTCCGAGCTAGCCTATGTGCATGAAATTTCTCAGTAACGCTGCTCATTTTTGCATTCGCGGCGGCACACTCCTATTTTTTATAGGGGCTACCATGAAAATCCTGTGGGCATGCGTTCTGGCGTTGTTGGTCACCGGCTGTTCTAACCATCCCTTGGACTGTGCTCTGGGCACGCCGCGGGCTGACTGCTTACCGGGAACCAATGGCTATGCTGAGCACCAAAGACGAGTGGATAACATTGAGGCGCTTCGCGCCGCCAAAAATGCTAATGACGACGCGAAGTGTCGTTCGTATGGGGTCTCGCCAGGTAGCGATGCATATGTGAATTGTCGGGTCCAGCTCGACAAATAACCGACGCTAACAAGTTCAGCAATGGACAAACAGTCGGCCGGCTACTCAATTGTTATGACGATTATCTGGGTTTCAGTCGTTCTTCCTACCATTTAATGGATGTCGTAGTGAAGGTAATAGGTGACTGACGTGGAAGGCGTGGTGCTGAGTGAAAAGCAGAAACGAGAGGCGGATCGGCTGCTGGCACAGATTGTCCGGGCTGATTCGATGATCATCGCTGTAAAGGCGGGAGCACGGGCGGATGGCTTCGTGCTTGGGCTGGAAACCGGCGGGGCTTTGCGCGCCGGCGATGCTGAAAGGCTGTACATCATTTTCGAAGCCGCCGTAGTTGAACGCCTGAAGACGCTCACTCAGACCTGAATCATCCGATAGGCTTAATCAGGTCGGGGCCTTGATTCCGGACGTTCCCCACGGCCCGGTCAACCTTGAACCACTCGAACGCCTCTGTCGGTTCACCTTGGTGCAGCGCCATCTGTTCGGCGCGTTCTTTCCGCGTGGCCGGGTCCAACCACTCCCGGGCGAGTTTTCGTTGATCTTGAAGAGCAGGGAAGGGAGCAGGTCGGAGTTGGGCATTTTGGTTTGCTTGGCGGCCAAGGAATCAGCGTAGCACCGTGTTACATGAAGAGTGTTTTAACGATTGGCAGGACGCCGGAGAGGGGAGAAATCGGTCGGAGTTATGGAACGCATCCACAAAAGTTATGGAACACATATCGAAAGGCAGAAATTTTCGTAAACGCCAGAAACGACAAAGCCCTGAATAATCAGGGCTTTGTCGTACATAAGATGGCGGAGGCGATGGGATTCGAACTCATGGACCTGTTACAGTCGACGGTTTTCAAGACCGTTGCCTTAAACCACTCGGCCACACCTCCGTTTGCGTTGCGGGCGCCATAATACCTGAATGAAACACACTGTCAAACTCTGTGCATGGCTTGTTACAGAGCGTCTGTTATGATCTTTGCCACTGAACGTTTCAAACCAACAGGAGTGTCGCCATGCGCGAACAGGATTACGCAGTTCACAACAGCGTGCAGGCTGAGCAGCTAGAGGTTAGCCGCGTCCTGCGCAACACATACGGCTTGCTGGCGCTCACCCTCGCATTCAGCGGTGTGATGGCTTTCGTGGCGCAGCAGATGCGTGTTGGCTACCCGAACATTTTCGTGGTGCTGATCGGCTTCTACGGGCTGTTCTTCCTCACCAACAAACTCCGTGATTCGGCATGGGGCCTGGTGTCCGCCTTTGCGCTGACCGGTTTCATGGGTTTCCTGCTCGGCCCGATCCTCAACCGTTACCTGGGCATGCAGGGCGGCGCTGAAGTGGTCAGTTCGGCATTCGCGATGACCGCACTGGTGTTCGGTGGTCTGTCGGCCTATGTGCTGATCACCCGCAAGGACATGAGCTTCCTCGGTGGTTTCATCACCGCCGGTTTCTTCGTTCTGCTGGGAGCGACGCTGGCAAGCATGTTCTTCCAGATCAGCGGCCTGCAACTGGCGATCAGCGCCGGTTTCGTGCTGTTCTCGTCGGTCTGCATTCTGTTCCAGACCAGCGCGATCATCCACGGTGGCGAGCGCAACTACATCATGGCGACCATCAGCCTGTATGTATCGATCTACAACCTGTTCATCAGCTTGTTGCAGATCTTCGGCATCATGAGCCGCGACGACTGATCGCTGGCCTGAATTAACAAAAAACCCGCTTCGGCGGGTTTTTTGTTGTCTGCGAAACGCGGATCAATTGATCACGATGCTGCCATCAGCCTGTTGCTTGTAAATGGTGTAGGGCAGCAGAAATGTATCCAGCACACCCGAAACCGCGGCATCTACCACCAGACCAAAAGAAGCATTGTTGTAATTGAACGCGTCGACGCCATCCGGTTTTTCGGCGTGCAGCATGCAAAAGTCGTAGGTTGCACCGCTGTAAATGCGCGGAACGGCGCCGCAATAGGTTTTCTTGGTTTTCAGCTGGTCCACGGAAAACTTGTCGTTGAACGCAACCGTTTGCACCGTCCCGCACCCGGTGAGCAATACTGCCGACAGCATCAATGCCTGAAATTTCATTACCGCCAATCCTTCGCCGGAAAAATCCCAATCTACGCCGAACACGCGCAAAAAGCACTCACGCCATCGGCGGCAACCGGCGTTTGACTGGTGTCTTCTTGACGATCGCGGTGTTGGTTTCGGCCAGCGTGTTGAGGCGGTCGAGCAGAGTGTCGAGCTGTTCCATCGAGCGCACGTGCAGGCGGGCGATGAAGCAATCTTCCCCGGTGACCTTGTCGCACTCGGTGAATTCCGGAATCGACAGGATCTGTCGTTCCACTTCCTGCAATTGCCCCGGTAACGGTCGCACCCGAACGATGGCCTGCAGTTGATAGCCGAAGCATTTCGGGTCGATCTCAACCGTATAGCCCTTGAGCACGCCGCGCTCCTCCAGGCGACGCAGGCGCTCGGCCACGCTGGGCGACGACAGGCCGCTGATCTGCGCCAGTGCCTTGAGCGAGCGGCGCGAGTCTTCCATCAGGGCGCTGATGAGGATCTGGTCGATATCGTCGGTCATGGCGCAACTCCGGCATTAGGCATTTGCGGGAAACCACCCGCGATAAAAAAGGTAGAAACCGAGTTTAGCCTGCTTTTTGCGCTGGAGGCGCAAAGAGCCTGCTTGGCATACTTTGGCCACGCTTTCGTCAAAACGTTTAGGGAGATCGATGATGGACAACTCAATCCGCCGTGGCTCATTGGAAATGACCGCCGCCATGCTGATTTCCGGGACCATTGGCTGGTTCGTGCTGGTCTCCGGGCAGCCGGTACTGGACGTGGTGTTCTGGCGCTGCGTGTTCGGCGCCGGTACCTTGCTGCTGATCTGCGCCGCGTTCGGCTTCCTGCGTCCGGGCATTCTGACCCGCACCACGTTCCTGCTCGCCGTGCTCAGCGGGGTGGCGATTGTCGGCAACTGGGTGTTGTTGTTCGGCTCGTATTCCCGGGCCTCGATCGCCATCGGCACGGCGGTCTACAACGTACAACCGTTCATGCTGGTTGGCTTGGCGGCACTGTTTCTCGGCGATAAAATCACCTTGCAGAAGCTGTTCTGGCTAGCGATTTCCTTCCTCGGCATGCTGGCGATCGTCAGCGCCCACGGCGGGCAGGGCGAGAGCGGTCACGAATATCTGCTGGGGATCGCGCTGGCGCTGGGCGCGGCGTTGCTTTACGCGATCGCGGCGCTGATCATCAAGCGTCTCACCGGCACGCCACCGCATCTGATCGCGCTGATCCAGGTCTGCACCGGAGTGCTGTTGCTCGCGCCGTTCGCGCACTTCAACGGTCTGCCGCAAACCAACGGAGCCTGGGCCAGCCTGGTGACGCTGGGCGTTGTTCACACTGGCCTGATGTACGTGTTGCTGTACGGCGCGATCCAGAAACTGCCGACCGCCCTGACCGGCGCACTGTCGTTCATCTACCCGATTGCGGCGATCTTCGTCGACTGGTTTGCCTTCGGCCATCGTCTGCAAATCCTGCAATGGGTCGGCGTGGCGGCGATTCTGCTGGCCGCCGCCGGGATGCAACAGGGCTGGGGCTTGAAAGCCCGGCGCCAGCTCAGATCGGTTTGAGCAGATCCTTGAACAGGCCTTTAAGCTGCTGATTGCCGGCATCCACCAGATGGTTGTCGTCAAAGTACAGCGGGACGCCGTCCATGGAGCCCATGCAGTGGCCATCGGGGCACAGGTACGGCGTCGGGTCGATTACCGTCGCGTTGCAGCGGCTGGCCGCAGCTTCGATGGTCGCGATGGCGATGCGATTGCGTCTCTCGTAAGCCTGTAACGGCAGGGAAATGTCCGAGGTTTGCCGGAACAACCGCTGATTCAGATTCAAACCCTTGTAGACGCTGAAAGGCATTTCCGGGATCGGTTTGACGATATACACCGGATGGTTTTCAGCGATCGAGCAGACCGTGCTGACGTACTCTTCGGTATAGGCTTCGGCAAACGCGGTCTGGCGCTCGGGAAAGGAAATCCGATAGCTGTTATCCCGCCCTGAATCCGCGTACAGCGCCGCGCGGCTGAACAGCACCACCGGGATCCCGGCATAGCCGGCCTTCAGTTGTTGCAGCTTTTCCTGATTGAAGCCTCGACATTGGCTTTCGACGGTCTTGTCGTGCATGGCGAAGTGCGTCAGGGTCGGGCAACCGCCCCGTGACCATGACAGTGCCGCTTGCGGGTTGTCCATCTGCACCGCCGCTGCTGTGGATTGCGCATGACTGTCGCCGTACAAAATCACCGACACATCCCCCGTGCCCAGTTTGCAATCCGCCGCCGCATAGGCATTCGGGTAGCACTCCTGCGGATACAGCTTGCTGGTGTATTCCGGCTGACCGAGTTCGACCAGCGCCGGGCGCCAATCGGGATGCTGCTTGACCAGCGACGACGTGACTGCCGACACGGCAACCACAGCCACCGTCAGCGACGCGAACTTGATTACTGTGCGTGTGGCGGTCGTACCTTTCTTCACCTTCGACTCAACCCTGTAGAAGGACAGGGTGCCGAGCGCGAAAGAGGCGATGATCGCGCCGATCACATGTGGCCAACTGGTCAACAGCCCGCACAAGTACAGCAGCACCACCAGCGGCCAATGCCACAGATACACCGAGTAGGAAATACTCCCGACAAATTGCAGCGCAGAATTGCTGCTGAACACCGACCGGGTATTGCCGTGAATCACCAGCATCGTCCCTAGCACCGGCAGCAGTGCCAAGTAGCCCGGCCACGGATCGGCTTCAGAAAAGCCCAGCACACTGACGGCAATCGCCAGTAGGCCGAGACTTTCGCAAATCGCGCCGCCGCGCGGGCTCAATCTTAGGGGAAACAGAAAAACCAGCCCGCCAGCGATCATTTCCCAGGCGCGGGTGGGCAGCATGTAGAACGCGAAAGTCGGGTTGAGGCGAGTCATGACGACGGACGCCAGCAGCGAAACCAACGCCAAGACAACCAGGGCAAAGCGGGTTTTATCGGCGCCGAAGCACTTGTGCAAACCCATGATCAGCACGGGATAGAGCAGATAGAACTGCCATTCGACCGACAGTGACCAGGTATGCAACAACCAGTTTTCATGCAGTGGCGCGGCAAAATAATTGCCGCTTTCGGCGAAACTGAAGTTCGAACTGAATAGCAGACTGCTCTTGATCGTGCGGATGGTTTCGCGCAAGTCGTCCAGCGGCAAGTAAAAGTAACCGAAGACCAGCAGCGTAACGCACAGTACCAGCAGGGCAGGAATGATGCGGCGAGCGCGGGAGGCGTAGAAACCGAGGAGGGAAAAGTTCTGCTGCTGCACGCCATTGACGATGATGCCGGTCATCAGGAAGCCGGAGATGACGAAGAATACGTCTACGCCGACGAACCCGCCCTCGAACCCTGGCACCTTGAAATGAAACAGCACGACCGACAGCACGGCCAGTGCCCGCAGGGCGTTGATACTCTTCCTGAATTGCATTTATGCGTCCATGTCACATCCGTTGTGCGGCGCATTGTAGTGATGATGTCGGCTTTGTTACATGGATTTTTCCGCTGATTCAGATGTTCCAGCGCGGCGCCGTCATCGCCAGGCGTTGGCGCAGCTCGCCAATGTTCGCGGCCAGTTGTCGGGTCAGTAACCGGTAACCGTCCAGCGTGTTGTACACCGGCGTGTCGAGGCTGGCGTCCGGTAATTCCAGCGGTCGCTGCAGGCGTTGCGTGGCGCCGGACTTCAGGGCCCGTGCCATGCCGATCAGTTGCACGCGGATCACCCGGTGCTCGGCCCGCAGCGCTGACTGCAGGTGCGCCATAGCGTCGGGGTCGTTGGCATCCGGGCGGGTGTTGCCGAGGATCTCCAGCGTGCTGACGCACATGCGCAGGTTGCGTTGAATCGCGTCTAGTTCGGTCATGGAGATTTTCACTTCCTTGGACACCGAAGGCATCAGTGAGCGCAATTGCACCATCACCGTGGCCACCCGGCCCATCAGCTTCAGATGTTCATCGGCGCTGACCGGTTGACCGCTGATGATTCGCCCGTACAAGGTGGCGCAATCGCGCAGGGCATCGGCCAGGTTGTAGCGCCACGAATACACCGCGTACAGCGGCAGGGCGAAGGAAAAGGCGAGGGCCAGGGCGATGCCGATCAGGATGTCGACCCCGCGCCACAAGCCGTCGGTGATCGGGTTGTCGCCATGTCCGGCGACAATGAACACCGTGATCGCTGACAGCAGGGCGGTGTAACCGCCCTTGCCGATGGCGTGATAGGAGAAAAATCCGCAGACCACCGCCATGGCAAAGTACGTCAGCCATGGCAGGCCCAGCCATGCCTGTTGCGCCACCAGCACCAGTCCGACGCCGGCACCGATCAGGGTGCCGGTGGCGCGTTCGGCGGCTTTTTTGCCGATGTTGCCGTGGTGCTGCAGGCCACCAATCACCACCAGCATGGTCACCGACGCCCACTCGCCGTGGGGCAGGTTGATGCCGGTGGTCAGCAGGATAGTTGCCAGCAGACCCAGCGCTACCCGCACCGCGTGAATCAGTCGGGCGTGCTGGTAGCGGCGATACGGGTCCAGCAACGGACGCAGGATTCGCCGCAGCAGCGGTGGCAGTCGGTGGGTGCTGAAGGTGCTCAGTGCAAAGTCCTCGTCAGAAGATGTAGTCGGTGGTCAGGAAGCTCGAATCGCGGCCGCGAATGATTTCGCTGATCAGGTCCTTGTTGCTGTCCTGGAACTTGGTCGCCACCAGTGTGCGGATCGAAAACACCCGCAGTGCATCGTGTACCGACAGCGTGCCTTCGGCGGAGTTCTTGCGCCCGTTGAACGGGTAGGTGTCCGGGCCGCGCTGGCACTGGGCGTTGAGGTTGATCCGCCCGACCTGGTTGGCGAAGGTGTCGACCAGTCGGCCGATCGCCACCGGGTTGGTGCCGAACAGGCTCAGTTGCTGGCCGAAGTCCGATTCCAGCACGTAATCGATCACGGTATCGAGGTGGCGGTACGGCACGATCGGCACCACCGGACCGAATTGTTCTTCGTTGTAGACACGCATCTGCGGCGTCACCGGGTACAGCACGGCGGGGTAGAAGAACGACTCGCGACTGGCGCCGCCGTTCGGGTTGACCACTTGTGCGCCCTTGCTCTGCGCGTCAGCCACCAGACCGTGCAGGTAGTCGACCTTGCCCGACTCCGGCAGCGGGGTCAGTGCCACGCCGCTGTCCCACGGCATGCCTGGCTTGAGCGTGGCAAGTTTGGCGTTGAATTTTTCGATGAAGGCGTCGACCACATCCTCATGCACAAACAGGATCTTCAATGCAGTGCAGCGCTGGCCGTTGAACGACAGCGAACCGGTGACCGCTTCGCTGACTGCGTTGTCCAGATCGACTTCGGGCAGGACGATGCCCGGATTCTTCGCATCCAGACCCAGCGCGGCGCGCAAACGGTGTGGTTTCGGGTGCAGTTTTTTCAGGTCGCTGGCGGCCTTGTTGGTGCCGATGAAGGCGAAGATATCGATCTTGCCGCTGGCCATCAGCGCGCTGACGGTTTCGCGGCCGCTGCCGTAGATCACGTTGATCACGCCGGTGGGGAAGCTGTCGCGGAACGCTTCAAGCAATGGGCGGATCAGCAGCACGCCGAGCTTGGCCGGTTTGAACACCACGGTGTTGCCCATGATCAGCGCCGGGATCAGCGTGGTGAAGGTTTCGTTCAGCGGATAGTTGTAAGGGCCCATGCACAGCGCGACACCGAGCGGCACGCGACGAATCTGGCCGAGAGTGTCCTGTTCCAGTTCGAACCGGCTGGAGCGGCGGTCGAGTTCTTTGAGTGCGTTGATGGTGTCGACGATGTAATCGCAGGTGCGGTCGAACTCTTTTTCCGAGTCCTTGAGGTTCTTGCCGATCTCCCACATCAGCAATTTGACCACGGCTTCGCGCTGCTGGCGCATACGGCCGAGGAACGCTTCGACGTGCTGAATGCGTTCGGCGACGCGCATGGTCGGCCACAGGCCCTGACCGCGATCGTAGGCACGCACGGCGGCATCAAGGGCGGTGAGGGCGGTGTCGGCATCCAGCAGCGGGGTGCTGCCGAGAATCACTTGTTCATCGCCATTCTCGCCGTGCAGGTACACCGGGCTGCGTACCGTGGCGAGCGGGCCGTCCCAGCGCCGCAGTTGGCCATCGACGAGGTATTCGCGTTGCTCGACCTGACCGTCGAGGCGGTATTTTTCCGGGATGTCGCTGACAGAAGGGAACAGGTTGCCAAGGATGTTTGCTGTGGTCATGTCGCTACCCCGTATTGATGTCCGTATGCAGATCCAAAAGTCTGTACAGGTTATACGCCTGAATACGCGGGAATTTAAACCCGTGAATGTCACGCGAATGTCACGCAGAGAGGCGGAACAGAGCGGAATCAGCAACGCCGTTTACCCTGTGGGAGCTGGCTTGCCAGCGATTAGGCCGGCACTTGCGCGACTTTCATTGGCTGACACTCCGCTATCGCTGGCAAGCCAGCTCCCACAAGTTTTGTGGTGCTGTCCGAGCCCGAGCTCAATCCTGGCTGGCCCCGGATGGCCCCCTCGTTGTCCGGCAATGCCCTCAACCCGCTGCCGTGCCTGCCTTAAGGTGTGATCACAACAATAAGCGCTACCCAGGCGAGGATCGTTATGCGGGCAATCCCACTCACTTTTATGCTGGCGCTGTCTGTCGCCCTGTGCGGCTGCGGCGAAAAAGCTGCACCGCCGGCGACCACTCACAACGCCACGCCCTCCGACCCGGCACTGGCGCAGATCTACGCCAACAGCTGCCAGCTGTGCCACGCCAACCCGGCCGCCAACGCGCCGTTGACCGGCGACCGCAAGGCCTGGGAACCACGCCTGCGGCAGGGCACCGACACCCTGCTTGATCACGCCATCAACGGCTACAACGGCATGCCGCCGATGGGCCAGTGCGTCGAGTGTTCGGAAGAACAATTCCTGCAACTGATCGGCTTCATGGCCGATCAGCCCCTCCCACAATAAGGGCGCGCGCATGAGCATGGATCTGACACGCCGTCAGTTGTTGCAACGGGCAAGTATCGTCGGCGCGTTCAGCGCGCTGGCTTCCAATCCGGCGCTGGGCCAGTTGATGCGCGCGCCACGGCTGATTCCCTGGCGCAACTGGTCGGGCGGGCAGAGTTGCCTGCCGGCGGCGCGGGTAGCGCCAAAGAATCTGGATGAATTGACCGCAGTCATCCAACAGGCACCGGGCAAGATTCGTCCGGTAGGTTCGGCGCATTCCTTCAGTGCGCTGGTGCCCACCGACGGTACGTTGCTGTCGCTGAGCTACTTCAACGGTCTGCTCGATCACGACCCGAAAACCCTGCAAGCCGAATTCGCCGCCGGTACGCCGATGTCGCGTATGGGCAAGCCGCTCAAGGACATCGGCCAGGCCCTGCAAAACATGGCCGACATCGATTACCAGACCCTCGCCGGCGCCATTTCCACCTCGACTCACGGTACCGGCAAAAACTTTCAGTCTTATTCGGCGCACGTCTGCGGGATGCAGCTGGTGACCGCCAGTGGCGAGGTATTGGACTGCGACAGCCAGCGTCATCCGGACGTATTCAACGCTGCCCGGGTATCCCTTGGTGCGTTGGGTGTTGCCACTAAAGTCCGCTTGCAAAACCGTCCGGCGTATCGTCTGCGGGAAACCCAGTGGATCGCCAAGACCGAAGAGCTGCTTGAAGATCTGGACAAGAACACCCGCGAAAACCAGCACTGGGAAATGCTCGTGGTCACCCATTCCGACTACGCCTTGTCCATCGCCCTCAACGAAACCGGCGACCCGGCCACACCGCCGATCCCGCCCGAGGAGGAGGGTGGCAACGAGTTCGTGACCCTGATCGAGAAGATCGACAAGTACGGCAGTGACTTCCCCGGCCTGCGCACCTCGTTGCTCAACAGCTTGCGGCATCTGGCGAGTTTCGATGATCGAGTCGGTGACTCGTTCGACATCTACGCCAACGTGCGCACCGTGCGCTTCAACGAGATGGAGTACTCGGTGCCCGCCGAATACGGCCCAGCCTGCCTGCGTGAAATCCTCAAGCTGATTCAGGACAAGGACCTGCGCACCTGGTTTCCCATCGAGTACCGCTACGTCAAGGCCGACGACATTCCACTGAGCATGTTCGAGGGCCGCGACAGCTGTTCGATCTCGGTGCACCAGCATTATGAGATGGACCATCACAACTTCTTCGCCGCGGTCGAACCGATTTTCTGGAAGTACAACGGCCGCCCGCACTGGGGCAAATTGCACACGCTCAATGCGCGCACCCTGCAACCGCTTTACCCGCGCTGGCGCGAGTTTTTCGACGTACGCCAGGCACTGGACCCGAGCGGACGTTTTCTCAATGCGCATCTGTCGTCAATTCTGGGGGTGAACTGATGGCGGTCAATCGACGCAATTTTCTCCTCGGCACGCTGGGTGTCGGCGCTTTGTTAGTGGGCGTGGGCGCCTGGCTGCGACCGAGTGATCGTGGCGGCCCGTACAGCGAGTATTTTCGCGCGCTGAATAAAGAGTTGAAAGACCACGGCCCAATGCGTCCGGTGCTTTTGATCGATCTGGATCGGCTCGACCACAACATCGACGTGGTCATGCAGTCGGTGCGACGCGGCGGCAAGCAATTGCGATTGGTGGAGAAATCCCTGCCGTCACCGGGACTGTTGAGCTACATCGCGCAACGGGCCGGGACGCAAAAGCTCATGTCGTTTCACCAGCCGTTCCTCAATCACGACGCTGTCACGTTTCCCCAGTCCGACATCCTGCTCGGCAAGCCGCTGCCGGTGCGTTCGGCACAGCTGTTCTATCAAACCCACAAAGGTCCGTTCGACCCGACGAAGCAACTGCAATGGCTGATCGACAATCCCGAACGTCTGCAGCAATACCTGGCGCTGGCGCAGGGACTCGGCACACGGATGCGCATCAACATCGAGCTGGATGTCGGCCTGCATCGCGGCGGGGTCAGTGATGTGAATGTGTTGGGGCAGATGCTCACGCTGATCTGCGCCAATCCACAGCATCTGCAGTTCGCCGGGTTCATGGGCTACGACCCGTTCGTGGGCATGGGCGTGCCGGGGATTCTCGGTTCGCCCGAGGAACTGTTCGCCAAGGTGATGGTGATTTATCAGCGCTGCGTGGATTTCACCCGCCAGCAGTTTCCGGCGTTATGGAATGACCACTTGTGCCTTAACACCGCCGGCAGCCCGAGTTACCGCATTCACGAAAACGAGACACTGAGCACCGAAGTGTCGGTGGGCACGGCGATGCTCAAACCGACGCATTACGACCTGCCGTCGCTGGTTGACCATGTGCCGGCGACCTACATCGCCACCCCGGTGTTGAAGAGCACCGGCGCGGTGAACATCCCGGCGCTGGATGACCAGTCGAAGCTGCTGTCGTGGTGGGATGTCAATCAGCGCCAGACCTTTTTCATTTACGGCGGCAACTGGATGGCCGAGTTCGAATCACCGACCGGACTACAGAGCAACGGCGTGTATGGCCGCAGTTCGAATCAGGAAATGGTCAACGGTTCTGACGCGGTCGGCCTGACCGTCGAAGATCAAGTGTTCCTGCGTCCGACCCAGACTGAAGCAGTGTTATTGCAGTTTGGTGATTTATTGGCGGTGCGTAAGGGCAAGGTCATCACCAATTGGCCTGTTTATTCCTGACGTCGATTTCGATAATTGCAGGTGATTTAATGGCTTGCGCGATTATTGATATTGATTGGAAGACTGAAAGTTTTTATTTGAGGTTTTCTGATCGTAGTCAGCATTTTTCTGCGGTGGCTTTCACTGCTGGAAGCTCGGATAACTCTCCGGACTATTTGTATAAAGAAAAGTGTGACTGGGATGGCGCAGACATATTTATTGTCCTGTCGTCAAAAAGGCGGTTGGAATGTTTAATCTGGGTATGAAGCAGATAAAGTCGGGCCGGGGACGGATGTAGTCACTGTGCATGGATGGTTTGATCTTTCATGTTGCTTGCGATCTCTATTTTCACATTTAAAATATTTTCCTTGTCAACTGTCAGATTTGACAGTTGAGGAAAACTTTACCCTCTGTGATAAATAACCTCGACCGCATGATTTAAAAAATTGTGCCGTTGAATAATTTATCAAAAAAGGTAAATAGCTATGAAAAGCGATTATAAAGAGCGCATTGAAGCAAAATCAGATGCAGCGGGTGAGTTTGTAGTAAATGTGGATGGACACGGGCAGATCAATCAACGTGATCTCTATCTTCGAGAAAAGGAAAAGGGTTTCGAAATCGGAGTCAAGGACGATCCTCCGGGAAGTATGCCGCCTACAAAGGTCTTTTTTATCGAATTCCCTGATAAACTTGCTCCTGCAGTATACGACATCAAACAACTGAAGCGTGTCCTGTATGCGGACTATTCTGAATGGCACGATTATGTGTTTATTGCCGAGAGTGGAACTGTCACAGTAAAAAGCTATCAGGATTCCCCTCGCCGAGCATCGGGAGATTTTACCATGGTAGGGCGTTTAGAAGGAAGTCCGCGCCCCATACCCGGTCCGGATGTTTTTACAATTTCCGGAAATTTTAATTTGAAGGCAATATAGCGCTGTCATTGAAAGTTACTGACTTCGGTAATATGAAAAAAAACTCAGGCCGTGAAAGTTATCGGTGTCATCTCGGTTGGTTATCATTTAGATGGCACCGTTTTAAATGGCAATATTCTTAAACCAAATGCTCAACATTACGGTGTGTCAGCCGATGCAGACCGCTTCCTGAGTAGGCTCGCTCCAGCATTTTGATCTACTTACACCTGAATCCTCCCGCCAGCCAAACTCCAATAATGAAGCTTTTATGACAAAAGTTCGGTAGCACATAGCCAGTCCGGTCATGCCTATGTAACGCGCTTGAGGGGCCTAACAGGGCGCTTTTCACAAGCCGAGGCGGGACGCCGGGAGTGAGGCAATGGGGACTATGGAACGCTACTCGAAAGTGGGCATGCAGGAGCTCGATCAGCGCCTGTCGAAGATCGTCGAAGCGGCGCGCAAGAAACCGGTGTCGGTGTATCGCTACGGCGCACCGTGGGTCTGGATCGTCTCGCAGGATGACTGGCAGGGCGCCTTGAAAGAGGTCTCCAGCTACATTCCGCCAGGCCATTCGCTGGTGTTGCTGCGCCCGCAAATCGACGACTTGTTTGCGGCCCACCAAGGCCTGCTGCACGAACTCAATGCCGAGCCCGGCATGCTCATCCCCGCACAAACCGTCATGCACATCCTGCTCCTGCAACTGCTGTATTCGGTGCCCAGCGAGCAGCAACTGTATGAACAACTCAATTACAACCTGCTGTTCCGTTGGTTCGTCGGTCTTGGCCTGAACCAGAAAGTCTGGAGTTTCAATGTCCTCAGTCGCGACATCGCCACGCTGCTCAACGAGCCACGTGCGGTGCTGCTCATTCAAAAAATCATTGGCGAAGTGTTCTGCGGTGCTTTGCTGCAAATGCCTGAGTTCTCCTTGAACTTCGCGCTGCTGCACACCTGGCTCGGCAAGCACAGCGGTGCCTCGACAGTCAGCAACTGACGCAACACACAAGGCGCGCAACAGCGCCACCAGGTCATCGCGAATTCAGGGGGTAGTGTGGATCAGATTTTCACGTCACGGCTGGCGCTGTGGGGCTGGCTGCTGGTGACGGCCGGCGCGCAACCGGCATTCGCCGAAGAAGCTGCTGAAGCTGCTGCGCCGCAACGTCTGGTGGACGTCAACGAATACTTCGTGCGCGGCAACACTGTGCTCGACGCGCGGGCGATTGAAGAAGCGGTGTACCCGTTTCTCGGCCCGCAAAAAGCCATGACTGACATCGAAGGCGCCCGCGATGCCCTGCAAAAGGCTTATCAGCAGCGCGGCTACCAATCGGTGTTCGTCGAGCTGCCGGAACAAGCGGTGTCCAACGGCATCGTCTACCTGCAAGTCAGCGAAACCAAGGTCGGCCGCGTGCGTGTGGTCGGCGCCAAACACTATTCGCCGCTGGACATCCGCGACAACGTCCCGGCCCTGAAAGAAGGCGAGGTGCCGGACTTCGCCAAGGTTCAGGGCGAACTGGCGCAGCTCAATAAAACCCCTGGCCGTCAGGTCATGCCGCTGGTGCGCGAAGGTCAGCGCCCCGGCACCATGGACGTCGATTTGCAGGTCGAAGACCACAACCCGTGGAGCGCCAGCGTCGGCCTCAACAACGATTACAGCGCCGACACCGAGAAGCTGCGCGCCGTGACCAGCCTCGGCTACAACAACCTCTGGCAACTCGGCCACAGCATCAACCTGACGTACTTCACCGCGCCGCAAGACACCGACAACGCCAAGGTCTGGTCGGCTTCCTACACAGCGCCGCTGACCGAGCGCTGGAGCGTGCAATTCTCCGGTTATCAGTCCGACAGCAACGTCGCCACCCTCGGCGGCAGCAACGTGTTGGGCAAGGGCCATTCCTACGGCGTGTCGGCAATCTACACGCTGCCATCCAGCGGCAACTGGTCGAACTCGCTGTCGGCCGGCATCGACTTCAAGGATTTCGACGAACGCCTGACCCTGTCCGGCGAGAGCGACAAGGTGCCGCTGAAATACGCGCCGTTCACCTTCGCCTACAACGGCTTCCGTTACACCGAAAAGAGCCAGCTAGGCCTCGGCCTGAGTCTGGTAGCGGCCACCCGCAGCATCTTCGGCTACGGCAGTTCCGACGAAGACTTCGACTACAAACGCTACCGCGCCAACCCGAGTTTCGCGGTGGTCAAGGGCGACAGCAACTTCACCTGGACCTTCGACAACGATTGGCAAAGCGCGAGCAAAGGCGCGTTCCAATTGGCGTCGGGGCCACTGGTCTCCAACGAACAATTCTCCGCCGGCGGCGCTACTTCGGTGCGCGGCTATCTGGCGGCGGAACGTACCGGGGATGACGGGGTGCTGCTCAGTCAGGAACTGCGCACGCCGTCACTGGCGAAATACGCCGGCAGCTGGATGCAGGAATGGCGCTTCTACGCCTTCGCCGAAGGCGCGCAACTGTACCTGCGTGACGAGTTGCCGGATCAGGACGCCAGTTACGCCCTGGCCAGCGTCGGCCTCGGCACCCGCGCCAGCCTGAGCAAATGGCTGTCCGGCAGCCTCGACTGGGGCTACCCGCTACTCGAAGGGCCGAACACCTCGAAGCAGGCGTCGCGCCTGCACTTCAACCTTCAAGCCACGTTCTAAAGGAGCAAGTTCATGCAGCGCCTCATTCTTTCGTTGTTGATCTGCCTGGGCTTCGTGCTCCCGGCCACGGCGCAGGCCTGGTGGCAGGACGACTGGCATTACCGCAAACAGATCGCCGTCGACACCACGCCGCAGGGTGCCGGGATCAACCAGGCGCTGGGCCGCACCGCGCTGCTGGTGCGCCTGCACACCGGCAATTTCACCTTCGATGGCGTCAAGGAAGACGGTGCGGACCTGCGCTTCGTCGCCGCTGATGACAAGACCGTGCTCAATCACCAGATCGAAAGCTTCGACGCGTTGATGGGCATGGCGCTGATCTGGGTCGATGTGCCGAATGTCGAGGGCGGCCAGCGTCAGGACATCTGGATGTATTACGGCAACCAGAAGGCCCCGGCCACCGGCAACGGCCAGTTGACGTTCGATCCGAATTACACCGCGCTGTATCACTTCGACGGCGCCACCGGCACCCCGGCCAAGGACACCACCGCCTACGGCAACACCGCGCAAAGCGCCACTGGCGCGGCGATTGACGGTGTAGTCGGGCGCGCCTTGCAGTTCAGCGGCCAGCCGTTGCTGCTGCCGGCCAGCCCATCGTTGCAGCACAACGCGGGCAGCGCGTTCACCTTCAGTGCGTGGCTGCGGCTGGACCAGGCCAATGGCGAACAACTGATTTTGGCCCGCCGTGAAGGCGCCAACAGTCTGCTGGTCGGGGTCAATCAAGGCGTGCCGTTCGTGGAGATCGACGGCCAGCGCGCGGTGGCTACTCAACCATTGAATCCCGGCCAATGGCAGCATGTCGCGCTGACCGCCGAAGGTTCGAAAGTCAGCCTGTACATCAACGGTCGTGAGGGCGCGACCCTCGCGCAAGCGATGCCGGCGTTCAATTCAGTGATGGCGGTTGGCGGTGATCTGGCCGCTGGCCCGTACCAGCCATTTGTGGGGGCCATCGACGAACTGCGCTTGTCGAAAGTCGCCCGTCCCGCAGCGTTGCTGCTGGCCGATGCAACCTCGCAAGGCGCGGAGTCGAAACTGGTGGCCTACGGCGTCGACGAAGAGCAGTCCGGCTTCGGTTTCGGCAGCCTCGGTTTCCTGCTCAACGCCGTACCGGTGGACGCCTGGGTGATCATCGCCGTGCTGGTGCTGATGATGTTCCAGTCGTGGATCATCATGCTGCGCAAGAACCGCACCCTCAGCCGCGTGAGCAAGGCCAACCAAGACTTCCGCGAGCAGTTCGCCAAGGTCGGCACCCGTCTGGAGATGTTCGCCGACGACGCGCAACTGGCCCAGCGTCTGCAACACTCGCCGCTGTGGCGCCTGTACTCGGTGGCGGTCAAGGAAATCCGTACTCGCCGCGAGCAGGGCGCCGATACCTCTTCGGTGTCTGCCGCGACCATCGAAGCCATTCGCTGCTCGATGGACGGCGTGCGCACTCGCGAGAACCAGGCCCTCAGTTCGAAACTCTCGACCCTGTCCAACGCCATCGCTGGCGGCCCGTACATCGGCCTGCTCGGCACCGTGTTGGGGATCATGGTGGTGTTCCTCGGCACCGCCATGGCCGGCGACGTCAACATCAATGCCATCGCGCCGGGCATGGCGGCGGCGTTGCTCGCCACGGCGATGGGTCTGTTTGTCGCGATCCCGGCGCTGTTTGGCTACAACCGCTTGATCACCCGTAACAAGGAAGTCAGCGCCGACATGCGCGTGTTCGTCGACGAGTTCATTACCCGTCTGGCGGAGATGCACGGTGCAGGTCAGTCCAGTGAAGCGGCGCATCAGCGCAGCCATCACGCCAACCACTCCGTACCCGCCTGAGGAGCATTGCCATGGCGTCCGTAAATGCCTCCCACGACGATGACGAAGATGCAGCGGTGGACAGCATCAACATCACGCCACTGGTGGACGTGCTGATGGTGGTGCTGGTGATGTTCATCCTCACCGCCACCGCGCAGGTCTCCGGGATCCAGATCAACCTGCCCAAGGCCAGCGCCGCGGTGTCGCTGTCGGAGGCCAAGACCAAGGCGATTTCGGTCAATGACGGCGGTCAGGTGTTCCTCGACGCCTACCCGGTGACCCTTGCGGAGCTGGAAGAACGCCTGCGTATCGAGAAGGCGCAGAGCCCGGACTTCCCGGTGATCGTGCGCGGCGACGCCACGGTGCAGTACCAGAAGGTCATTGAAGTGCTGGATCTGTTGCGCCGGCTCGAACTGTCTCAGGTCGGTCTGGTGACCGGCAAACCGACGCAGGGCTGAGTGATGACCGCACAACTCCCGATTGAGCCACTGCCGGTGAAGCGCTCGCCGTTGCGTTACCTGAAGTGGGGCGCCGGGCTGCTGCTCGGCGCGCTCGCCGCGTGGTTCCTGTGGCAGTGGGCCAATGACATGAGCGGCATCCGCCGTGAAGCGCCGAAGGTGCCGACGATCATTCCATTGCCGCCACCGCCGCCGCCACCTCCGGAAAAACCACCGGAGCCGGAAACCCCGGTGGAAGAAAAAGTCGTCGAGCCCGAGCCCACGCCCGAGCCGCAAGAGGTCAAGCCCGAGGAGGAGGCGCCGCCTTCACCGGCGGACGATCTGGCCAACCCGATGCAAATCGAAGGCGACGCCCAGAGCGGCAATGACGCTTTCAACATCGGCGCCGGCAAGGGCGGCGGCATGGCCGGAGCGGGTGGCGGACGCTTGGGCACTGGCACCTACAGCCAGTTCCTCGCGTTCACTTTTCAGCGTTTGCTGCGCGAGAACCCGGACCTGCGCAACCTCGCGTTTTCGCTGCAGGCCGATGTGTGGCTGAGCAGCGTCGGCGAAATCACCCGGGTCGAGCTGGTCAAGTCCAGCGGCAAGCCCGAGATCGACACTCAGGTGCTGGCCGCATTGCGTAACGCGCCCCATCTGAGCGAACGGCCACCGGCCTCCATTACCTTGCCTGTGCGCCTGTCCCTGCAAGGGCGGCGTCCGGGTTAACCGAATTCATAAAGCTGTATGAAAAGGAGTTGTGTGCAGATGATTTCCAACGTGAATCGATTGTCCCTGGCGGTCGGCATGGTCATCGCGACCCTGGTCGGTCAGGCCGCGGCAGCGCCTGCGCCCTCGGAGAACGCCACGATCAATCTGATCCGCTTGCTGGTCGAGCAGGGCATTCTGAAACAGGACAAGGCCGATGCGCTGATCGCCCAGGCGCAGAACGAAGCCGCCCAGGCCAAGCAGGCTGCGGCTTCGACTGCGGTGGTGGCAGGTCCGGTGGCCGCACCGGGCGATGTGCGCGTGCAGTACGTGCCGGCCGCGGTACGCGACCAGATCCGCGATCAGGTCAAGGCCGAAGTCATGGCCACCGCCAAGCAGGAAAACTGGGCCGCGCCCAACACCTTCCCGGACTGGGCATCGCGCATCAGCTTCGACGGCGACATTCGTCTGCGTGACGAATCGCGCTACTACTCGGGCAGCAACAGCAACGAAATCGTCGACTTCGCCAAACTCAACAACAACGGCCCGTACGACGTGAACCCCAACAGCAGCACCAACCTGCCGCCGTTGCTCAATACCCGTGAAGACCGCACCAACCTGTTCCGGCTGCGCGCGCGGCTAGGGATGAAAGCGGTGATCTCGCCAGAATGGACTGCCGGCATCCGCATCGGCACCGGCTCGGACAACAACCCGGTATCGACCACGCAGAACCTCGGCGGCGGTTTTGCCAAGAAAGACATCTGGCTCGATCAGGGTTACCTGAACTGGAAACCGACCGATGAGCTGACCCTGACCGGCGGGCGTTTCGCCAACCCGTTCATGTCCACCGACATGCTCTATTCCAACGACCTCAACTTCGACGGTGTGGCGGCGATTTTCGACCACAAGCTCAACCACGACTGGGGCGTGTTCGGCACCGTCGGTGCGTTCCCGGTGGATTACACCAACGACACCACCACCAGCAACGGTTTCGACAAGGAAGAAAGCGACAACAAGTGGCTGTACGGCGCGCAGCTTGGCGCCAAGTGGGCGATCAACAGCAACAACCGCCTCAAGGGTGCGTTGGCCTATTACCGTTTCGACGACATTCAAGGCCAACGCTCCAGCCCTTGCGCACCGTGGGCCGGCGCTCCGGGCTGCGACACCGACGGCACTCGAGCGGCGTTCATGCAGAAGGGCAACAGCGTGTTCCTGTTGCGCGACATCACGCCGAACCCGGCCAACCCGACCACCACGCCGCAGCCGCAATTCGTTGGTCTTGCGTCGGAATTCAACCTGCTCGACCTGAACCTGGTATGGGACGCCGATCTGCCGCAAGACTTCAAATTGCGCAGCCAGGGCAACTACATCCACAACCTCGGTTACGACGAAGGCGACATGCGCAAGCGCTCCGAGGGGCAGATCGTCAACAACCTCAACAGCAACGGCGAGATCCAAAGCGGCGCCAATGCGTGGATGGTCCAGTTCACCCTTGGCAACGCGCTGGACCTGAAGAAGCAGGGCGACTGGAACCTGTTCGCCGGCTACAAGTACATCCAGCCGGACGCCTTGCCTGATGGCTTCAACGACTCGTCGTTCCACCTCGGCGGCACCAACGCCAAGGGCTATATCCTCGGCGGCAACTACGGTCTGGCGAAGAACGTCTACGCCACCGGCCGCTGGATGAGCACCGAGGCCGTGTACGGTGCGCCGTTCGACATCGACGTCTTGCAGCTTGAGATCAACACGCGCTTCTAAGGCGCCGGGAGTACGGTCATGCACGCACGAGTTTTACTGTTGGGGCTGAGTTTTTTCATTGCACATGGCGCGCACGCCGAAGGCATGGAGGAGCGTCTGCGTACCCAGTTGCGCAGCACCACTCAGCAGTTGCAGGCCCTGCAAAGTCAGCAGGCCCAGGCCAGCGCCGCGCAACTGGCGGCGCAGAATGAGGCCAAGGCCGCGCAGGCGCAGATCAAGCAATTGACCGCTGAACTGGCCAAGGCCAGAGGCGTGGCCGAACAGTTGGCCGGCCAGCAGCAGAATCTGCACAGCCAGGCGCAAGCGCAAGTCGCCGCCAGCAGCGAACAGGTCGGCAAATTCAAGAAGGCCTACGACGAGTTGCTGGTCATGGCCCGTGCCAAAGAGGCAGAACGGTCTAAGCTTCAAGCGCAATTGGCTGAACGTGACACACAAGTGCAGCAATGTTCAGTCAAGAATCAGCAGATGTACGGCGTCGCCAAACAGATCCTCAGCGCCTACGAAAACATCGATGTCGCCGAGGTGATGAAGATCCGCCAGCCCTTCGCGGGCAGCGCCCGGGTCAAGTTCGATGAACTGGCCCAAGGTTTCGGTGACGAGCTCTACAAGACTCAATTCGACGCGCCGCGAGCCGCGCTCGCGCATTGATTAACAAACAAGGAAGAAGTCATGACTCAATTGATCAGCCATGTGTCCCCGCAATCCCTGACCGAAGTCCTGCAAGCGGCCGGTTATCGCGTCAACCAGACCGAACAGAACGGCATCGTGCAGTTGCTCAGCGCCAGTCAGGGCATCGGTTATGCCGTGCGTTTCGGCAACCCGGCGGTGGAGCAGGGCAGCTATGTCGATTTCACCTTCAGCTGCGCGCTGCGGGTGCAAGGTGAGTTGCCACAAGGTGTGGCCGAGCAGTGGAACGCCACCCGGCGTTTTGCCCGGTTGTCATTGCAGGGCGAATTTCTGGTGATGGAAATGGACGTGGTGGTCGCGGCGGGTGTGAGCAACGATCACCTGCGTGGCAGCCTGGAGCTGTGGGACCGTTTGCTGCAGGAGTTCATCGTCTATCTGCGTGATTTCACCCAGGCCGCGCAAGCCTCGACAGCCAAAGTCGCGGTCGCCGAACAAGAGGAAGTCGCGCTGTGAAAAAGCCTGCCATGGTGATCGGCGCCGGGGCAGTGGCGCTGTTGGTGGTAGCCGTGGCACTGGTGCTGCGACCGGGCACTGACCCGGTTGCCGCCCAGCAATCGTCGCCCTTGGCGGCGGTTGCTGCGGGGCCGGCAGTGGCGCGGTTGGGCAATCAGCAGGTGACGCCACAGGAGTTGCAGGCATTGCTGGCGACATTGCCACCGGCAAGTGCCGAGCAACTGCGCGGCAACCGTGAAGCACTGGAGCGCTGGATTCGTACCCGTCTGGCAGAGAAAGCGGTGCTGGAGCAGGCCGATGCTCAGGGCTGGGCGCAGCGTCCGGACGTGGTGCGGCAAACCCGCGCTGCCACTGAGCAGATCGTCTTTCGCGATTATTTGCGCTCGGTCAGCACCGTGCCGGCGGACTACCCGAGTACGGCCGAGTTGCAACAGGCGTACGACGCCGGCAAAGCCAACTGGATGACCCCGCCGTTGTATCGGGTCAGCCAGATTTTCCTCGCGGTGCCGGATGCCCAGAGCCTGGACGCCGTGCGCAAACAGGCGGCCGAGCTGAGCAAGAAAGCCCAGAACACGCCGGGGGATTTTGCCGCGCTGGCGACTCAGTATTCGCAGGATCGCCTGACCGCCGAACGCGGCGGCGACACCGGGCTGCAACCGTTGCAGCAACTGGTGCCGGAGGTACGGGGTGCGGTGGCGAAACTGAAGGTCGGTGCGGTGTCCGAGCCGGTGCAGAGCGCGGCGGGTTTCCATGTGATCAAACTCACCGAACAGCAACCGGCGCGTACCGCGACCCTCGACGAACTGCGCGATCAACTGACCCAGGCCTTGCGGGCGCAACGCCAGGAGCAGATTGCCCAGGCGTATCTGGACGGGATGCTCAATACCGCGACGCTGAGTATCGACGGGGCTGAGCTGAACAAGGTCCTCGAAACCCACCAATAACCCTGTGGGAGCTGGCTTGCCAGCGATGGCGGAGAGTCAGGCAACACAGGGGCTGGATGTGAGTCCCCCATCGCTGGCAAGCCAGCTCCCACAGGATCTTCACCGGTTCAGACGTTCCATACCGCGCCGGAAGCATCAACAACAAAGATCGACAGGGAGTCATCGATGTCATTCACCGAACCCGCAGGACGACAGGGTAGCCCCGACTATCGCTGGGCACAGGGCGAGCGCGAGCCGTGGCTGGCGCAAGCCGCGACCATCGAAGCCGAGGTCGCGCAATATTTTCTGGTCAGTGCTCGCTGCGGTTGCTTTATGCAGGCGGCGCGCAGCCTCAACGTGCGCTCGACCTTGCTGCGCAAACAATTGGCGCAGCTTGAGCAAACGCTGCAGCACGCGCTGTTCAGCTTTCAAGGCAGCGTCTTGAGCCTGACCCGTGAAGGTCAGCAGTTGCAGGCGCAACTGGTGGCGCTGGCCCACGAACGCAGGCTGCCGGTGGTCGAGCAGCCGCTGATCCGCTTGGCGGTTGCCGAATCAATTCTGCATGACATCCTCGGTCGCGACCTGATCGCGTTGCTGCGGCGCAATGCCAGCGTGCGCCTGGAGATCATTGCGCTGGACAGCGAACTGGCGCTGCGCGCGGTCAGTGCCGACGTGGTGCTGTGGCTGGCCCACGGCGGAACCCCCAGCCCCGGCCCGACCTTTGCCACCAGCCAGCCGCAGGCGCTGGCGCGGCTTGACTACCTGCCGCACATCGCCAAACGCTATTCCCGCGTCACCGCGCGCCCGGCCAGTGCCGACGACCTCAGCGATTTCATGCTGGTGCAATGGCAGCACGACCGGCAGATCGACAGCTTTCGGCCGTGGAATGAACTGGTTGAACAGCGCCTGGCCGGTGTGGTGCAGATGCAGTCTTACGAGCTGATGCTGGAAATGATCCGCTGCAGCGCGTGCATCGGCCTGCTGCCGGCGTACATGAGCCGCTTCGATCGCGGGTTGATCGCGCTGCCAGGGCTGTTTGACGAGCCGATGCAGTTGCAGGCATGGCTGGCGGTGAATGCTGAATCCCGGCACGTCGGCGAAGTGCAAACTCTGGTCGAACTGATTCAACACACCTTCAACGAGCGCCAGGAGTGGTTTCAGACCTGACCCGATCCCCTTTGCCCACAATCCCTGTAGGAGCTGCCGCAGGCTGCGATCTTTTGATCTTGCTTTTAAACGACAAGATCAAAAGATCGCAGCCTGCGGCAGCTCCTACAGTTTGTATGTGTTTGAACAAGCAGTTTAGAGTGATTGGCCACCCATCGATCCAGGAAGGATCCGCCATGCCCGAGCACAACCCCGCCATCACCCTTGAACGCTTCAATGAATCGCACATCGAGGCCGTCACCGCTCTGTACAACGATCCGGCGGTGACCCGGCAGGTGTTGCAGATGCCGTTTCAATCTACCGAGATCTGGCGTCAGCGGCTGCTGGCGGAGAACGAGCGGATGGTCAAACTGGTGGCGCTGCATCAGGGCGCGGTGGTCGGTCATCTTGGCCTGGAAAACTATTCACGAATCCGTCGCGCCCATGCCGGCAGTGTCGGCATGGCGGTCGCCGTGGCGTGGCAAGGCAAAGGGGTCGGTTCGACACTGCTGGCGGCGGCGCTGGACGTCGCCGACAACTGGATGAACCTGCACCGGGTCGAACTCTCGGTGTACGCCGACAACGAGGCGGCCATCGGTCTGTACCGCAAGTTCGGCTTCGAGAACGAAGGCCTGTTCCGTGACTACGCGGTGCGCGACGGGCAATGGGTCGACACGCTGAGCATGGCCCGCCTGCGCCGTCGATAAGCCAAAAAATCCTGTGGGGTCAGTCACCCAGCGCGAACGCCACCGCCGCCTGCGCATGCCGCTCGGTGGTGTCGAGCAGGGGCAGGGCGCTGTGTTCGGGTTTGACCAGCAGACCGATTTCCGTGCAGCCGAGGATGATCGCCTGGGCACCGCGCGTGGTCAGCGATTCGATCACTCGCTGATAGATTTTGCGTGATTCGTCACTGATCACTCCGACGCACAATTCGTCATAGATGATCCGGTGCACGTCCTTGCGCTCGGCGTCGTCCGGCACCAGTACCGTCAGACCCTGCGCAATCAGGCGCTGCTTGAGAAAGTCCTGCTCCATGGTGAACGCCGTGCCGAGCAGACCGACCGTGCGCGCATCGATGGCCAGTGCTGCCTGCGCCGCCGGCTCGGCAATGTGCAGGAACGGAATGCTGATCGCTGCCTGAATCTGCGCCGCGACCTTGTGCATGGTGTTGGTACACAGCACCACGCATTCGGCGCCGCCGGCCTCGAGCCTGCGCGCGGCATCCACCAGAATCGCCGCCGCATCGTCCCAGCGCCCAGCGTGCTGGGCCTGTTCGACCGGGCCGAAGTCGACGCTGTACATCAGGATTTGCGCCGAGCGCAGCGGACCGAGGCGGTCGCGGACCTGTTGATTGATGAGTCGATAATATTCAGCGCTGGATTCCCAGCTCATGCCGCCGATCAAGCCGATGGTACGCATTGAAATTCCTCGTTCAATGGCCCGTATTGGAAAAGTCGGGCTCCGGCCGAGTGTCCATCGGTTGCACGACGGATGCCAGTACAAAGCAACTGTACCGTTGATCCATTTGCCAAGTGTCACGGTGTCGACGTTCGAGGTTAAACGTACGCCGGTACGCCGATCTGTCACTATCGACTCTCGCAGGCTCTCTCCGAGGAACGTACCGATGAACGACGTACAACAACTGGGCGAAATGCTTCGTCACTATGCCGAGAGTGAAGCGCACAAGAAGCAACTGTTCCAAACCCAGTCGCAGGCGTGGGCCAGCCGCATCACCGAACTGTTCGGCCAGATCCAGCAATGGCTGGAACCGGTGCAGGCACCGAACCTGCTGGAGGTGAGCCGCGAAGCTTACGTCGCATTCGGGCCGAGCACCCCGGTGGAAACCTCGACCTTCAACACCGAAAAACTGAGCATCGTGATCGCCGGCAAAATGGTGGAATTCGTGCCGGACGTGATGGGCAGCGCCGGGCAGATTTCTCTGGCGGTGATGGGCCTGACCGCGGCGCGCTATGGCAGCATTTCGCTGGTGGGGTTGCCGAGCGGCGAGTGGCAGTGGCGCAAAACCAATGGCCTGAAGGATCCGGACACCTTTGTGTTTGATGCGGACTTTCTTGCACAGCAGTTGCAGAGCCTGATTCCCCGCGACCGCGCCTAAGATCAAGCGCTAACCCCCCCCTCACCCCAACCCTCTCCCCCAAGGAGGCGAGGGGGAAGGGAGCCTACCGGGTGCAATTCGAAAACTTGAGTTCGGCTCGGAATCTCAGGTCGGTGCATCTCGAAAGTACAACGCGGTCAGTTCCCTCTCCCTTGGGAGAGGGCTAGGGTGAGGGGCATGTCACTGACACCCCTCACATCTCCAGATTGATCCAGCCCGGTTTCGCCTCTTCCGGCGCCACCGCTTTCACGGTTTTGCCGGTGGCCAGTTCCACCCGCCGTGCCACCTCCGGATCATCAGCAAACGGCACCATGCTCGCATCGTCGAGGCTCTCTGAAGTCTGATGGCGCAGGCAGTACTCCACCGCCAGCCACAGAAACACCACCCCCAACACGTTCAAGAAAATCTCCATCCTCTTCGGCTCCCTGCCTCAGGCGATCTGCGCCTGACTGCGCGCCAGCGCCACGTCGGCGACCCGCACCGTGCGCCAGACGTTGTAGGCCATCAGCAGCATGCCGCTGAGGAAAAACACCCCGCCGGCAAAGCGCACGATGAAGCCCGGATGACTGGCCTGCAGCGCCTCGACAAACGAGTAGGTCAGCGTGCCGTCCTCGTTGATCGCCCGCCACATCAGGCCCTGGGTGATGCCGTTGACCCACATCGAGGCGATGTACAGCACCGTACCAATGGTCGCCAGCCAGAAGTGCAGGTTGATCAGCGGCGTGCTGTACATCTGCTCGCGGCCAAAGACTTTCGGCACCATGTGATACGTCGCGCCGAAGGTGATCATCGCCACCCAGCCCAAGGCCCCGGCGTGAACATGGCCGATGGTCCAGTCGGTGTAGTGGGAGAGGGCGTTGACGGTTTTGATCGCCATCATCGGCCCTTCGAACGTCGACATGCCGTAGAACGCCAGCGATAGGACGAGGAAGCGCAAAATCGGATCGGTGCGCAACTTATGCCAGGCGCCCGACAAGGTCATCATGCCGTTGATCATCCCGCCCCAGCTCGGCGCCAGCAGGATCAGTGACATCGCCATGCCGAGGGACTGCGCCCAGTCCGGCAGCGCGGTGTAGTGCAAGTGGTGCGGGCCGGCCCAGATGTACAGGGTGATCAGCGCCCAGAAATGCACGATCGATAACCGGTACGAATACACCGGGCGATTAACCTGTTTCGGCACGAAGTAATACATCATTCCGAGAAAGCCCGTGGTCAGGAAGAACCCCACCGCGTTATGCCCGTACCACCACTGCACCATGGCATCGGTGGCCCCGGAATACACCGGATAGGACTTGAACCAGTCCACCGGGATCGACAGGTGATTGACCACGTGCAGCATGGCGATCACCAGAATGAACGCGCCAAAGAACCAGTTGCCGACGTAGATGTGTTTGGTCTTGCGCTGCACCACGGTGGTGAAAAACACGATGGCATACGCCACCCAGACCACCGCCATCCACACCGCGCCGGAGAATTCGATCTCGGCGTATTCCTTGGTGGTGGTGTAGCCCATTGGCAGGGTGATCAGCATGATCACGATCACCGATTGCCAGCCCCAGAAGGTGAAGGCCGCGAGCTTGTCCGAATACAGCCGCACCTGGCAGGTACGCTGCACCGCGTAGTAACTGGCGGCGAATTGCGCGCTGCCGGCGAAACCGAAAATCACCAGGCTGGTGTGCAATGGCCGCAAGCGGCCGAAGGTGGTCCAGGGCAGGTCGAGGTTCATCTCCGGCCACACCAGTTGCGAGGCGATCCATACCCCCATCGCCATGCCGGCGACACCCCAGAACACCGTCGCGATAACGAATTGGCGGACGACCTTGTAGTTATAAGCCTGTCCGATTGTTGCTGTGCTCATGGTCAGTTCTTCCACGGTTGCAAAGTCTTGCCAGGCCACCCTGGTCTGGCACGAGCTGCACTGTAGGAATACCGCCAGAAACAAAACAGGCTCAGGAATCTTTCATTTGTACGGATCAGATTGGAGTGCTGACTGCGGCGTTCTGCCGCGCCCTGATACGGTTTTTATCGTTTCAGGTGAATCTGTTGTGTGCTGCGCTGCTCGTCCATAGTGCCTTTACGAAAACTGTGGGAGGGAGCCTGCTCG